>CAXMPE010000001.1:0-2986 GCA_964195245.1 uncultured Verrucomicrobiales bacterium
GGAGGAGGGGGCCTGCTCGCGATTCGGAGGCCATGGCCGTCTATGTTGCGGGGCGTTTACGGAGACGATCAACGCTACCTCGACGTGTACTGGTCCAAGTTTGACGGAATGTACTTCCCCGGCGACGGCGCCAAGCGTGACGATGACGGCTACTTCTGGCTGCTAGGTCGAGTGGACGACATCATGCTGATAGCAGGGCACAATATCTCCACAACGGAGGTTGAATCAGCTCTTGTCTCACACCCTTCGGTCGCGGAGTCGGCCGTTGTCGGACGCAAAGACGAGATAACGGGTCAGGCCATTGCTGCCTTTGTTTCACTACGCGGAAACAAGGAGGGCAGCCCTGAACTAGTCGCAGAATTGCGCGATCACGTCAGCAGGACCATTGGTCCAATCGCCAAGCCGGCCTCCATCGTGTTCACTCCCGACCTGCCGAAAACCCGATCGGGCAAGATCATGCGGCGTCTCCTCAAAGACATAGCTGAGCAACGCAAGCTCGGCGACACAACCACGCTTGCGAACGCCGAAATTGTGGTTGACATAGCAAGCCAAGCCAGCGGATCAGAAGAGGCCTAGTACCTCTCCCAACCCAACTCGGCGGAAGTGCCGCACGAAAGGACAACTACATGCTGGCACAGGCCGCAGGACCAACCGATCAGCCCTTGCTCGCAATGACTATCGGGGACAATCTCGAGGCAACAGTCGCTAGATTCGGAGATCGGGAGGCGTTGGTAGTGCCCCATCAAGCCATCCGTCAGACTTACAGCGACTTCAACGAGGCAGTGGACCGCTTGGCAGCAAGTCTGATGGGTTTGGGAGTAAGTGTCGGGGACCGCGTCGGAGTATGGAGCCCGAACCGAGCAGAGTGGGTGTGGGTGCAGTACGCCACCGCCAAGATCGGCGCGATTCTCGTCAACATCAACCCGGCGTACCGCACGGAGGAGCTGAGGTACGCGCTCAACCAGTCGGGGTGCAGCCTTCTATTCGCTTCTGAGTCCTACTTGACTTCGGACTACCGAGCCATGGTCGACGAAGTGAAATCTGATCTCTCAGATCTCACCCGGGCCATCTACTTCGATACGCCCGAATGGAGTGCCCTCCTCGTCGAGCCCACACCACAAGCTCGTGCCGACGTCGCCAAACAGGGGTCTCGATTGGACGCCAATGACGCTATCAACATCCAGTACACCTCCGGTACAACAGGATTCCCCAAGGGAGCCACACTTAGCCACCGCAACATTCTCAACAACGCCTACTTCGTGGGAGCGGCCTGTGAATACACCGAGCAGGACCGGGTCTGTGTCCCCGTTCCCTTCTATCACTGCTTCGGCATGGTCATGGGGAATCTCGCTTGCACTGTCCGTGGAGCCGCCATCATCGTTCCAGGCCTAGGTTTCGACCCCCAGCAAGTGCTTGACACGGTCGAAAGCGAGCGGTGCACCAGCCTGTACGGCGTTCCGACGATGTTCATCGCCGAGTTAGCGGATGCAGACCTCGAGAAACGAGACCTGTCGAGCCTGAGGACTGGCATCATGGCAGGCTCCCAATGCCCTGCTGACGTGATGGAACGGGTAATGGACTCCATGGGAATGGAAGCTGTCACCATTGCCTACGGCATGACAGAGACGTCGCCTGTGTCAACCCAGACGAGCGCCAGTGACAGTGTCGAATTGAGGGTGAACACAGTTGGGGCCGTCCACCCTCATGTGGAGATCAAGATCATCGACCCTGATACCCAAGAGACGGTGACGCGCGGCCAGCGGGGTGAGCTCTGCACCCGGGGCTACTCAGTCATGAAGGGCTACTGGAACCAGCCGGAGCTCACAGACGCATCAATTGACTCAGAGGGATGGATGCACAGCGGTGACCTAGCTGAAATGGACAACGCTGGGTATGTGTCAATCGTCGGCAGGATCAAGGACATGATCATTAGGGGTGGTGAGAACATCTATCCGGCCGAGATCGAGGAGTTCCTTTACACCCATCCGGCGGTGGAAGCAGTGCAAGTCATCGGTGTGCCCAACAAGAAGTACGGTGAAGAAGTGATGGCGTGGGTCAAGCTCGTTGAGGGCGCCGACCCCATCGAACCCGAGGATATCCGCGAGTTCTGCCGTGGTCGGATCGCTCACTTCAAAGTGCCGCGGTACGTCTCTTTCGTCGACGAGTTTCCAATGACCGTTACGGGAAAGGTGAGGAAGGTCGCCATGCGCGAGACCTCCATTGCCGAGCTAGGCCTCTAGCCCAAAGAAGCGCTTGCGCCGCTCGAACCCCCATCGACCGGCAGCGTTACCCCAGTGATCCAACTACTCCGGTCAGAACATAGGAAGGTTGCTGCGTAGGCAATGTCCTCCGGCTCGCCCAGTCGTCCGAGCGGGTGTAGAGCAGCAGCCGCTGCTTCCCCGTTCTTCCACAGCATCTCTGACAGTCTCGTCTTCACCACTGCAGGGGCGAGGGCGTTCACCCTGACCCCAGGCGCCATCTCCATGGCCATCTGACGGGTCATAAAGACAAGCGCAGCTTTCGAGACGTTGTAGGCACCCAGCATGGGGCTGGGATCAATGCCTCCGACCGAGGCCATGTTCAAAATCACTCCCCCGTTTGCTTTCATCCATCCGTGCCACGCTGCCTGAGCCCACATGAGGGGGCCTTTTTGATTGACCAGCCACGTCTTGTCCACTGCACCCAAGTCAACATCAGTCAGACTCCCAAACGCTGGGTTGGTCCCCGCGTTGTTGATCAGAATATCCACTGCTCCGAAGCGATCAATGGTGCTTGCGATGCATTGGTTGGCTTGGTCCTTGCTGTCGGCCCTTGCCGCCATCCCCATCACGCTGTCAGGCCTTCCGGTTGCTTTACCCAAGGCGCTGGCCGCCTCCTCAGCGCTTTCCGTCCGTCTCGACGTGACCACAACGCCCGCCGCGCCTGAGTTCAGGAACTCCTCAGCGATCGCGTAGCCAATCCCGCGACTAGCCCCCGTAACAACCGC
>CAXMPE010000002.1:0-16552 GCA_964195245.1 uncultured Verrucomicrobiales bacterium
AGGGAAGGGAGTTCCTTCTTAGACAACGTGCCAAACAGCGGGATAGAACTCAGCACATCGACCTTGTCAGATTGCCGTTTGAGGAGTGCCATTTGAGAGTCCTTCGGTAGGTGCGTCAGCTTTGGTTCATAGCGGGAGAGCATCTGCGTTCGCTCTGCGAACGCAACTACAACTACAACTACAACTACAACTACAACCAGAACCAGAACCAGAGCTTGTGTCGCGAAGTGGGACGTGAGCGACGACCCCTCGGCCCGGAGGGCCTTCCCAGTCGTCGCGAGCGAGCACTTTGCAGAAGACTTTGGCTTCTTGTGGCGTCAAAGACGCCATAAAGATGAGGGCCCAGGAATGATCGTGCTGCGCACGAAGTCATTCCCAGAGCTTGTACCCCGAGGTGGGACGTGAGCGGAGCGAGCGCCATCCTTGATGAGGACCTTCGGTCCTCATGGCGACAAAGTCGCCATACAAATGGGGCCCTAGGAATGAACATGCTCGCATGATTCATTCCTAGGGCCCCATTTGATCGAGGTGGAGGTGCGGGGAGTCGAACCCCGGTCCGTCGAGATCTCCGCTGTGGCATCTCCGAGCGCAGTTGGCAGAAAGTTTCGATCGTCGGGCTCTGCCAACGGACTAATCGCCGATCTAGCCAGTAAGTCTTTCGCCGCTGCACCTGGCTGGCAGCGGCGGCATCCTACATTGCGGCGCCCGGACCAGGTGAGGTAGGAACCCCCCTGGGGGACGGGTTGCTAATGGTTAAGCAGCCAGTGCGTAATCGTTGTTAGCACTTATGTGTTTCCCAGCTTTTTTACGAGGATCCGGGGTCCTCGGCTCGCTTCCACAGCTTCAACGCTCAGCGTCGAAACCATTTCACCCCCGCTATTCACTTGCCAATCCCACCAGTATACGCCATCGAACGCCTTCAAACGAGAGGCTTCCTTGGTTGCGGCCGAAGTTGTCTGGGCTAACTGTTGCCAAGAGATCGGGTCGCGTATCCTATTGCTCCGGTGGCCAGAACGATTAGGGCGATGATCCAGGAGTCGAAGAGGGCATAGGAATACAGGCTGGCGAACCCGATGAGCGGCCAGTTGGGTCCAATACCCGCTCCGGCGTACCCGGAGTAGCCGATGAAGCCGAGGGCTGCGTGCTCGATACCTCCGTCTGTGACAAGCGTCGATCCAAAGAATGAGCTGGCATATGTGATCGACCCGGTCAACAGTGTGATGGCGACTACTTGGGAGAAACCGAATCGCTCTTTGCCGAGGTTGGCGAACCCTGGGGAAAGGAGGAGGATGATTTCGAAGGCGCCGCCCGCCCAGGTGACTTGATCAACTCTGACAAGGTTCAGATCGAGGCCGTGCGCCATGGCTTCCCACGGGATCAATGTGGCCGGTCTGATGTGCGTCTCGAAGTCGAGCTGGGCGAAGAGCGTCGGAACGAGGTAGAAAGCCAAAATGGCGAAGAGCCAGAGTGTGCTTCCCTTTTTCGACAGGAACGTGGCAGTGGCCGCCAGCCATGCGCCGACTAGCAACGCGGTGAGAACGTCTGTTCTTCCGACATCGCTAATTCCAAGAAAGAGTTCGCTGTCAGGGGCGCTGTAGAAGGCATCGGTCCCGGTGAGCCAGCGGATAATCGCGTAGGCAAGTGCGGTGATGCCCAGGGTGATACCCATCCACCAATTGAGTGCTTTTCTGTTGGACCTCATGTTGGTGGCTCCTTCAGGTCTGACCGGCGTTCCATCAGTAGGGTATCGCGCCAGACTCCGTCTAGTTGAGCAATCTGCTTGCGGAGTCCAATGATACGGAATCCAAATGCTTCGTGGAGCCTTATGCTTCCGTCGTTCTCGGGGAACATTGAGGCCTGCAGCGTCCAGAATCCGAGTTCTTCTGACGCCGAAATAAGCGCTGCCAAGAGTGCGCTCCCGATTCGTTGACCTCGGTGGCTTTGGGCAACGTACACCGAATCTTCTGCGACTCCGCGGTACACGGCTCGGCTCGACGCTGGTGAAAGGGCGGCCCAGCCAACTACCCCCTCTGAGGTCGCGACCAACCGCGGCGAGTTGAGATGTGTCTTATCCCATTCTTCCCAGGTGGGAACCGCAGTCTCGAAAGTGGCCAGCCCTGTGGCGAGGCCCTGCTCGTAGATGTCGAGCACTGACTGGTGATCCGCCGGACTCATGGGTCGAACAATCATGACGAGAGTTTACCGGAGCCGTCTCTTCCTTAGCTTTCGGCCCATGGAACGGGCCCCAGCTAGCCTCGATTGTGAGCCATTGGTATCCTTACCGCATGCACACAACGCCTGCCTATTCCGTTCGACTTCTTGTGAAGCTCTCTCACCAGCCTGGTGTCTTGGGACGCTTTGCCACCGCGCTCGGGGCAGCCGGCGGGAACATCACCAAGCTCCGTAGTTTCGAGGTGGTGGGGGAGTCTGTGACTCGGGAATTTGTCGTTGATGCGAGAGATGAGCAACATGTTGCGTTCCTCATCGAGACCCTCGAAGATCTAGACGGCGTAGAAATTCTCGAAGCAGCCGATATGACCTTCCATATTCACCTTGGCGGGAAGCTGGACGTTGTTGGAAGGTTCGCGCTGGACGATAACGACACGCTCTCCATGGCCTATACACCTGGAGTTGCCCGAGTCTCATCGGCTATTGCTGACGACCCGTCCAAGGCGTGGCGGTACACAGGGCGCGGCAACCTTGTAGCCGTGATTTCTGACGGTACCGCTGTACTCGGTCTTGGCGATATCGGTCCGCTGGGTGCAATGCCGGTGATGGAGGGCAAAGCGATGCTCTTCAAGGAGTTCGCCAACATAAACGCCATGCCGATCGTGCTTGATACCACTGACACAGAGGAAATCATTCAAACGGTCGCCAACCTTGCGCCAACCTTCGGCGGGATCAATCTTGAAGACATCTCGGCGCCCCGTTGTTTCGAGATTGAAGAGCGCCTTAAGGCCATGCTCGACATTCCTGTGTTCCACGACGATCAGCACGGAACCGCGATTGTGTGCCTTGCGGCGCTTCAGAACGCTTGCAAGCTGACTGGCAGAAACCTCGAAGATCTCAGAGTGGTAATGGTGGGTGCTGGGGCCGCTGGTGTTGCCATCGCGAAGATCCTCCGCGGTGCGGGCGCTTCCGATATTGTTTCCGTGGACCGCCATGGTGCCATCTTCAAAGGCCGTGACCATCTCACTGGCGGGAAGATTTGGCTGGCTGAGGAGACTAATCCGCGAGGTATCTCGGGGGACCTTACCGAGGCGATTGCTGACGCTGACGTCTTCATTGGCGTTTCGGGACCAGAGATCTTGAGCAGAGAGCAAGTGGTCTCGATGGCTGCGGACCCCATTATCTTCGCTCTCGCGAACCCCACGCCTGAGATCATGCCAGAACTCATCGAGGATATCGCCGGGATCATCGCGACAGGCCGGAGCGACTACCCGAATCAGATCAACAACGTGCTCGCGTTCCCGGGAGTGTTCCGCGGAGCGTTGGACGCTGGCGCTACCGATGTGACCGAGAACATGAAACTTGCTGCGGCCCAGGCGATTGCTGAAGCTGTCGGCGAGGAACTCTCCGCTGATCGCATCGTGCCAGCTGCTCTTGACCGAAGCGTCGCTGTCGCTGTGGCGGCCGCGGTGGGGGCTCAGGCCCGTATCGACGGAGTCTGCCGGGACTAATCCTTTGGAGAGTCAGGCTCCGCTGGGGCTGACCCTCGGCAGAGTCAAGCGGAACGTACTGCGTCCGTCCCTGTGGAAGTAAATCAGGTCACCGCCCATGAGTCGGGCAAGCCGACGGGAAACCGTGAGGCCAAGGCCAACTGACAGGCTCTGGTTTTCGTGCACCGACTCGTACGGCTCAAATATTTGATCCCACGAGTCTTCATCGAGCCCCGGACCGTTGTCTGACACTTCCAACACCGCACGGCCTTCGGTTTGGTGGACCTCTGCGTGCACGTCAGGGCCTCCGTAACGGCCGGCATTGGTCAGGAGGTTGCGCACGATCTGTCGGACACGAAGAGGATCGGCCCACGCGCTAGCGGTGCCGCTCATGATTGGGTTCTTTGTGGAAGGGCCAACTACAGACACAAGCGACTGTTGCAACTGTGCCGCCAGATCGATAGGTCGGGCCTTGATCCGTACGGAGTCGTTCCCGAAGCTAGCGTTAACGAGCAGATCTTCCACCAGGTTGGAGAGTTCTAGGGCGTGTTCGATCACTGCGTCCGTGAGCTCTGTCCGTTCGGCGGAGGTGGCGGTCACATCGAGGCCTCTTAGCTCGAGAGCGGAACCCAAGACGGTCGTGAGCGGCGTTCTGAGTTCGTGAGAGACAGAGGCGACGAAACGATCCTTTGAGCGCACCGCTTCTTCGAGGTGCTCTGACACGAGTTTCGTAGCGGTGACGTCACGCCCGATTGCTGAGTAGTAGTCGAGCTCGCCGGTTGAGGTGCGGTGCTCCTGTGTGGTGAGTTCCAGGGCGACTGGTCCCGTTGCGGAGGGGACCTCGATTTCGGTCATGAACGAACCGAACTTCTTCAGTTGGCCAAGAAAGGTTGTTGGGAGGATCGACTCGACCGACCCGGCTTGCTTCATGCCGGGATCTGGGAGGTTGAAGAGATCTCGACCAGCTCTGTTGACGTAACGGAGTGCTCCGGTCGGGTGAACCGCGAGAACGGTATCGGACGTATTCTCGAGGATGTTAACGAGCTCCGATCGAGCCTGTTCTTCTCGCTTCTGGGCCGTAATGTCGATCATGACCCCTTCGAAGTATTGGACATCCCCTTGTTCACGGACAATCACTGTCTTCGGCTCAGCCCATACGAGATTGCCCTTCAACGTTCGGATCAGTAGAGGCTGCTCTGTGTAGTCGAGTCCGGTGCGCTCGATGTCGCCGATCATCTGTTGGCGCAGGTCGGGGTCAGCCCACAGATCGCGGGCGTTGGGCAGGTCCGCCAAGGTCTCTGCCTCAACAAGAGCGAGGAATGCTTGGTTGGCAGCTAGCCATTCGCCGTCAACGGAAGTCCGGTAGAGCGGGATAGGAATCCGATCGAACAGTTCCTGATACGTCGTTCCAAGGCCCCGATCATTCGCGATGTGCTGGATCCGGGTCAACGGTGTTGCCTTCTGTCAGGAACGTGCGCTTCTGTACCAACTATCGGGAGGCGTCGACGAAATCTTGACCGATTACCTAGTGCTCGATCGCCTTGTAACGGATACGGGTCGGCTGTATTGATTCTTCGCCAAACTCAGCGGTCATCCACTCTTCGTACTCAGAAAAGTTGCCCTCAAACCAGCGCACCTGCGAATCACCCTCGAAAGCGAGGATGTGGGTGGCCACTCGATCGAGGAACCAGCGATCATGGCTGATGACAACGGCGCATCCTGGATATCGTAAAAGCGCTTCTTCCAACGCCCGCAATGTGTCGACGTCAAGGTCGTTGGTGGGCTCATCGAGGAGCAGCACGTTACCGCCGCGCCTCAGCATCTTGCCCAGATGGACACGGTTGCGCTCTCCACCCGAGAGACTGCCAACCAACTTCTGTTGATCAGACCCCTTGAAGTTCAGCGAGGCCACGTAGGCGCGCCCGTTGATCTCCTGATTGCCGATCTTGAGCCATTCGCTTCCGTCGGTGATCTCCTGATAGATCGTGCTGTCGGCATTTAGTGAGTCTCTTGACTGGTCGACGTAGGCGAGATCGACTGTGTCCCCGACTTCGAGGGAGCCCCCATCGGGGTCCTCGACGCCAGTGATCATTTTGAACATGGTCGTCTTGCCCGCTCCGTTTGGCCCAATCACGCCGACAATCCCCGCTGGAGGCAGGTTGAACGACAGATCCTCCACCAGGAGCTTCTCCCCATAGGACTTCTGGACATGGTCGGCGACGATGACTCTCTCACCGAGTCGCTGGGTCATGGGGATGTGGAGTTCGAGCTTGCCAGCTCGCCCGTCTCGGTTCTTATCGGCTGCAAGAAGTTCCTCGTAGGCTGAAAGTCTTGCTTTCCCCTTGGACTGGCGGCCTTTGGGGCTCATGCGAACCCACTCGAGCTCTTGGGCGAGTGTGCGCTGCCGGGCCGAGACTTCCTTCTCCTCGGATTGGAGGCGAGCCTGCTTCTGTTCTAGCCAGCCGGAGTAGTTGCCCTCATAGGGGTAGGCGATTCCGGCGTCGAGCTCCAGGATCCAGTTGGCGACGTTGTCGAGGAAGTACCGGTCATGCGTCACGGCGATCACGGTTCCTGTGTACTCAGACAGCGCTCGCTCTAGCCAAGCAACGGACTCGGCATCAAGATGGTTGGTCGGCTCGTCTAGGAGCAGAAGATCGGGGTGGGAAAGCAGTAGCTTGCAGAGGGCGACGCGCCGGCGTTCGCCGCCAGAGAGGTGCTCCACTTCCTCGTCTCCGGGTGGCACCCTGAGCGCGTTCATTGCGATCTCCACCTTGCGGTCAAGATCCCACGCCCCAACGGCTTCCATACGTTTCTCCACAGCGCCCTGGCGGTCTCCCAGCGAGTCGTAATCAGCGTCGGGGTCAGCCCATTCGGCCAGAATCGCTTCGTACTCCTCGATGAGTTTCTTAGTCTCGGCTACGCCCTCCATGATGTTTTCTTTAACCGTCAGGTTTGGATCGAGCTCTGGCTCTTGGGGGAGGTAGCCCACCGTGTATCCGTCGGACAGCTTTGCTTCACCGGTGAAGCCTTCGTCGAGGCCGGCCATGATGCGTAGGAGTGAGGACTTGCCTGACCCGTTGTGCCCTAGGACTCCAATCTTCGCGCCGGGGATGAACGCCAGATACACGTTCTTGAGCACGTCCTTATCGGGTGGATGGTGCCGGCTGACGTCCTGCATTGTGAAGATGAATTTTGCCACGGGGCAACGGTAGCCGAGTGTGTCGCCTGTGGCCTCGACCGGTGTATGGTTCTGCTCCATGACGCTTGCCGACGAATCTAAGACTCTGCTTGACGTCGTGGTTGAGAAAAGGGCCGGTGGGCATCACCGTGAGGGCCAGGTCGACATGTTGACTGCCGTATCTGACGCCATTGACGAGCAACGCCATCTCATGGTTGAGGCTGGTACCGGCACCGGCAAGTCGTTCGCCTACCTCATCCCAGCTGTCGCATCGGGTGAGAAGGTGGTGATCTCGACGGCCACCGAAAGCCTGCAGGATCAGCTTGGGGACCGAGACCTCCCGTTCATCGCTGAGGCGCTCAAAGGTAAGGGTGTGAGATTCAAGAGCGTGGTGATCAAGGGGCGCTCGTCGTACCTCTGTCACTCCCGGCTGAAGGAGCAACTTTCTGAAGCGGGGTGGAGCGATCAGACCGATTTGTTTGGCTCAGACGAGGTGACTGGCGAGGTTCATAAAGTGAAGGCTTGGTCCGAGGAGACTGACACCGGTGATCGAGATGCGCTTCCGTTCGAGGTGCAGGACTGGGCTGACTACTCGGTGAGCGGCATGGAATGCCCTGGACGCGTCATCTGCCCGGAGGGTGACATCTGCTTCGCCTTCAAGGCGCACGATCGCGCCGAAGACGCTGATGTGATTGTTGTGAATCACCACCTCTACGGGATGCACCTATCCGCCGACAGCTCCATCCTCCCCGAGCATCGTTTTGTTGTGTTCGACGAGGCTCACCGGCTTGAAGACACGATGGCCTCGGCGTTGGGCGCTGAGTTAGCTGGGTGGCGGATGTGGCAGCGGACAAGAGCAGCGACGGCGCTGAGAGCGATTCTTCCGGCGAGCCGAGCAACGAGTTTCCAGCGCCGTCTAGCTGCGGCGACGAGACGGTTCGAGGAGGATCTGAAAGACACACCTCAGGGGAGGTTCCGCAACGCCTCCGAGCTGAATGTGGCTGAGTCGCTAGTGGAGTTGGTCGAATTGGTGACGGCGATCAGCGCCGAAGTGAGAGATGCCAAGGTCTCAAACCCTGCGTTCCTTGGTGCAAAGGCGAGGATCATCCGGCTCATCGGCCACCTGTTGGGCGATTTAGGCATGCTCTCTGACTTGGATGACGGCATAGTGGGCTGGGTTGAGGGCGGGCTCCAACCGGCGCTCAAAGCTGCACCGGTTGATGTGGGTGATCTACTCCAGGAGGCGTTGCTCGGCAATGTGACGACGATCGGAACCTCAGCGACTCTGTCTCTTGGCGGCTCTCTCGATCCGGTCGCGAGTCGGCTCGGATTGGGACGCGATGGGCACACATACGACGCCAAGCGCGTCAGGAGTCCCTTTGACTTCGATCGGCAGTCGCTGTTCTACGTCGCAGCTGATCTCCCACGACCCAATCACGACGACTGGCCTGCGGCGGTCAACGAGACGATTGCGAAGCTTGTTTCTGCTTCAGGGGGACGGGCGCTGCTCCTGGCGACCAGTCATCGGATGCTCAGAGAGATGGCCGAAGCGCTGCGAGATCGCGAGTTCACGTTGCTTGTTCAGGGTGAGATGCCTAAGCAGGCCTTGGTCAAGGAGTTCGAAGAAGATGAAACCTCCGTGCTGGTAGCAACGATGGGCTTCTGGGAGGGACTCGACGTTCCGGGCAGAAGTCTGCAGCTGGTCGTGATCGACAAGCTGCCCTTCCCTCGACCAAACGATCCGCTGTGGCAGGCTCGAAGAGAAGCCGCCGAGGCATCGAGACAGAACCCCTTCATGACAGTGGATCTTCCAAGGGCTGCCATGCTGCTTGCCCAGGGAGCTGGGCGTCTCATCCGCAGCGTCAATGACCTAGGGGTGGTGGCCTTGCTCGATCCACGGTTGGTAACAGCCCGGTACGGGACCGCTATTCGCGACACGCTACCTCCCATGCCGGTAACTTCTGACCTAGCCGAGGCGGCCAGCTTCTTGCGACGGGCAGCCAACGAGGCCGAACAGGCGGCTCCGTCCAATAGCTAGGGTAAAGCGCACACTGCCTGACATCGGAGGAGAATCATGACCCAGCCCACTTTCAGCGCCGGACTAGCGATCTTCGATAACTTTGATCCAGCCGGCATGAGCGGGTATGAGAACGCTCTCACCCGCTTCCGCGACAACAACATTGTCCTCCCGACCTTTGCTCAACTCAGGGATCCTTCGACTATCCCTGAATCGGTCACCGAGTCTCTTCGCGAGGTCGACAAAGACGCCCCGGATCCTCGAAACTTATTCCGAGTTCACTGGTTCAACGAAAAGGCAGACGGGCCCGGCAACAACTTCCCCGGGCTGGTCGATGTGCCTGACCATGTGGAGCTCCCGAAAGAACTCACAGGGGTCGACGCTCGAATCGTATTGGCGTTCGGCAATCGCTTCCCGATGATTCGAGCGCACAAAGTGCTGGCCGCGTACTCATGCCTCGTAGCCCGGCTCGTAACCGGGCGGTTTGATCCAACCTCGCAGCGAGCTATCTGGCCTTCCACTGGAAACTACGCTCGAGGCGGTATTGCGATCAGTCGGATAATGGACTGCCGCGGTGTGGCAATCCTTCCCGAGGGAATGAGCCAGGAGCGCTTCGATTGGCTGGAGAACTGGGTTGAGAACCCAGACGACGTCATCAAGACATTCGGGACTGAGAGCAACGTCAAGGAGATCTACGACGCGTGCAACCGGCTTGCGCTCGACCCAACCAACATCATTCTCAATCAATTCAGTGAGTTCTCGAATCATCTTGGTCATTACAGCGTCACTGGTCGAGCGCTCGAAGCCGTCTTCGAGCACGTCACCCGCGACAGCGGCGGAACCTTGGCAGCGTTCATTTCTGCGAGCGGGTCTGCGGGAACCTTGGGCGCTGGCGACTACCTGAAGGATGCTCGGGGAACGAAGATTGTTGCGGTTGAGGCTCTCGAAGTTCCCACCATGTTGTACAACGGCTTTGGTGATCACAACATTCAGGGGATTGGTGACAAGCACATTCCCCTGATTCACAATGTGACCAACACCGACATGGTGGTTGCCATCAGCGACAAGGCAACCGACGAGCTCGATGTTCTTTTCAACACTGATGCTGGCAGGGCTGTGCTTGCCGAACGAGGTGTTGCCCCAGAGATCGTTGCTCAGCTCGTTGATATGGGCTATTCGTCCATCTGCAACATCTTGGCGGCAATCAATGCCGCAAAACGTTGGAATCTCGGCTCAGACGATGTCATTGTGACGGTGGCGACCGACGGCAGTGAGATGTACAACTCCGAGCGGGACAGGGTCCTCGAGACGCACTTCCCTGGAGGGTTCGACGCCGCTGCAGCGCAACGCACATGGGACGAGCACCTAGCTGAGGTGGACACAACACACTCCATGATCATGGGCGAGTCGGAGCGCAATCGAGTGTTCAATCTCGGTTATTTCACATGGGTCGAGCAGCAGGGGATTGAGATTCCTGACTTTGAGCTGCGTCGAGACCAGGGCTTCTGGAGCAGCCTTCGTCCGCTCGTTGACAAGTGGGACGGGCTGATCGAAGAGTTCAACGACGCCACCGGTGCTTCGCACGGATGAGCTTTGACAGTCCAAACCCCTTCCTGCGATTCAGGGATCGGCTTGATTCGTATGGGCCGGTTCGGTCAGGGCGAATGTCGGATGATCAGTTTGTCGAGATCGTTGGGAGTCTTGACGCAGCAATAGCTTCGGTCGAAGGCAGTGGATTCACCGAGACTCCGGTGTCGACGGCTCCAGAACTTGCTGATGCCATCGGCCTGAGCGCTGAGCTGGTGATCAAAGACGAAACGCACAATGTTTCGGGATCTCACAAGGCTCGACACCTTATGGGCGTTGCTATCGGCATGCTCGTTAGCGAGGCGTTGGGAGCTCCTGAGTCCGGCCGGCTGGCCATTGCTAGCTGTGGGAACGCAGCCCTTGCCGCTGGCGTGGTTGCGGCAGCAATGGCGAGGCCTCTTGAGGTCTTTGTGCCAACGTGGGCTGACCAGCTGATCGTTGATCGTCTCCTCGAACTTGGAGCCACCGTCACCTCGTGCGAACGGCGCCTCGGCGAGGTGGGGGATCCCGCTTACCTACGATTCCGTGAAGCCGTGGATAGAGGCTCTGTCGCGTTCAGTGTGCAGGGGACTGACACGCCGACCACCTTTGACGGCGGCCGTACCCTCGGATGGGAGCTGGCTGAACAGGTGTCTGGTATCGAGTCCATCTATATCCAGGTTGGTGGCGGTGCGTTGGCAACAGCGGTGTCGATGGCCATGCCGAGTGCCGCGCTTTACCCCGTTCAAAGCAGTGGATGTGCCCCGCTGGAGCGAGCCTGGGACCTACTCGCCCCCGGCTTCGATCTGACGGAGGCTAGAGCCAACCCCGAAAAGTACATGTGGGCCTGGGATGAGCCCACCAGCGCTGCAACCGGCATCTTGGATGACATCACCTACGACTGGCTCCCGCTGCTGCACCGAACCTTAGAAAGCGGCGGCCGACCGGTGGTTACTCCCGAGTTGTCGATCGCGACTGCCTTTGACCTCGCGAACAAGCACACCGAGATCAAAGTCTCACCAACCGGCTCGGCTGGCCTTGCCGGCCTCATGACCGATCTACCAGAGGGTCTAGACAAGGTGGCAGTCCTCTTCACAGGGATCGACAGGTAACCAAGACTAGAGCTCGGACCAACCCCCTGCTGATCTCGAGCCTGGTGGGGTGCTCTAGTCGTCGCTAGCGCGGCGGATTTTCTGTCACATGGGGTTGGTATTATACGAACATATGTTCGACACCGAAACCTTGACTAATGACCAAATGAGTCGCCTTGATAGCGATGACTTCTCGGTGTTCGAGGCTGAGCTGAGCGGGGTCGAGAACAATAAGTTCTTGGATGACGCTTCTGATCCGAACCGCTTCCTCGGTTGCGAGGGGCTGGAACCGGGCCTGATTTCTGGCGTCCAGTTGGCGTACGTGGAAGTGCTGACTGATTTCTCTGACGCCGGGTTGGTGCGAGTGCTGCAAGCCCACAACAGACAGCGGTCGTTTGAGCGGGCCAAGATGCTCAAGACGGTAGCCGCTGTGGTCACTCGCTATGAGGCCCAGTCCGACGATATGGCTGAGGCGATCGATCGAGCCGAAAACGAGCTCATGGCTGCCCTCAACATCACACGCCGAGCAGCCCGGATGGAGATCGAGCTTGCTCTCAACATTGTCCATCGGATCCCCTCACTGGTCGGCGCCTTGATCAGCGGCCAGCTTGATGAGCGACGGGTCAAAGTGATCGCTCGGGAAACTCGGGACCTCGATGACGAGCTCGCCAACATCGTTTGTACTGAGGTGCTCGCGAAGGCGCCAGCTCTTACCACTAGTCAGATACGTTCCTGGATCCGGCGGCTCCGAATCAATGTTCACCCTGAAGAAGCCAAGTCTCGCTTCCAACAGGCTGTCGAGGAAAGGCGCATCTTCTGTGAGTTAACAGAGGATGGGACAGCCACCATCACAGCAATCGGGCTGCAGCCTGATCGGGCTGCCAAGGTCATGAACCGGATCACCGCCGCAGCCATAACGCTCCGGAGTCCCAACGGGTCGCGATGTATCGATCAGTTGCGAATCGACGTATTCCTAGACACCCTCGAAGGAACGTCGCCTTCCACTCAGAAAGGTGTCATCGACATCCGGGCTGACTTGACCACGTTTATGAACCTCAATGACAACTCCGTGCAACTCTCAGGGTACGGGCCAGTCATTGCAGACATTGGCCGCCAGATCGCCAACCGCAGCATCGTCAGTAAGGACGGGGAGTGGCGTTTCACGGTCACTGACTCCGGCGGAGGCTCTGTCACCGGACTGACCAGGCGGCGGCCAAGCGCAAATGAGCGCCGATTAGTGGAATCTAGAGACGTGACCTGTGTATTCCCCGGATGCCGAGCACCGTCCACATCCTGTGACCTCGACCACCGAGATCCGTACGCTGAAGGTGGGCGCACTCATCCCGAGCAACTTGTCCCTCTTTGTCGCAAGGATCACGTGATCAGGCACAAAGGCTGGACCCACTCCTCAAACGGAGACGGCACCCACACCTGGTCCAGCCCGTTCAACCTGATCTACACCACTACTCGAGCCCCATGAACCTCGGTGGTAGTCGGCGTGCGCCACCCGCCACACTCTGATCGGGTTTGCAGGGCCGCTGGGCGGGTAAGCTAAGAGTTATATGACGCAAATTACAACCACCTCGATGGATGAGGTGGAGTTCAACTCCCTCGGGTTAGACGACTCGATTGTTGCCTCACTTGCTTCTCGGGGCATCACTCATCCATTCCCTATTCAAGCCGCGGCCATTCCTGATGCGCTCGCTGGCAAAGACATCTGTGGGAAAGCCAAAACTGGGTCTGGCAAGACCTTCGCTTTTGGGCTTCCCTCGATCCAGCTGGTCGACACTTCGCTCAAGGCGGTCCAAGCGATTGTGCTTGTGCCAACGAGAGAGCTGTGCAGCCAAGTAGCGGGCGAACTTGAGTTCTTCGCTGGCGAGATGGGTGTGGGCATTGTCCAGATCTATGGCGGGGTTTCCATGAGCGCACAGATCAATGCTCTGGAGGCCGGTGCCCAGATTGTGGTTGCCACACCGGGGCGCCTCATCGACCTCTCTGATCGCGGTGCCATGAAGTACTCGCATGTGAAACTGTTCGTGTTAGATGAGGCAGACCAGATGGTCGACATGGGTTTCATGCCACAGGTGGAGTACATCTGGCGTCAGGTCCCAGAGCCTCATCAATCCTTCCTCTTCTCAGCAACGTTGGACGGAGTAGTGGACCGCCTTGCCAAGCGACGGCTACATGATCCCGTGCTCCATTCGGTTGTTGACGATGAAGAAGCAATGGTCGACACCATGGACCACAGGTTCCTATTGGTGCACTTCCGGGACAAGGTCAAGGTAGTCAAGAGAATCTCAGCGGCTGTTGAACGGACGCTTGTATTCACACATACAAAACGTCAGTGCGACCGTGTCGCAGAGTCGTTACGCGACGAAGGTGTCAACGCAGCGGCCATTCACGGAGACTTGCCTCAAGTGAAGCGCGAGCGGGTACTCGAACGGTTCGCCAAAGGGGATTTGGACGTGCTTATTGCTACCAATGTGGCCGCCCGCGGCATCCACATCGACGACATCGGGATCGTGATTCACTACGACCCGCCCCAGGACGGTAAGGAATTCTTGCACCGCTCAGGCCGAACCGCGAGGGCAGGGTCGAAGGGCCTTGTTGTCAGTCTCGTGGAGTGGGATCAGCAGTTGAAGATGCTCAACATCATGAAGGAGGCTGGCTTCGATCACGAGATCGTCCAGATGTTCTCGAACGATGAACGACTCGATGATCTACCTGGCTGGGAGCCACCTCGCCAGAAGAAGCTCGACCTGCCCCCTAAGGGCCGCAGGGGCCGCCGCTAGGCTTCGCCCCCTCAACACGAATGGGCTCCGATGGACTATCAAGACCTGAGGATTGAGTACGAGTCCGGTGGCCTTAAGCCGGCCGACATTGCCAAAAGTCCCTTTGATCAGTTTCGATCATGGATGGCCGAGGCAGTAGCCAACGAGGTTGCCGAGCCGAACACCATGATGCTCGCCACTGCCAGCTCGACTGGGCGGCCATCGGTGCGCGCTGTGCTGCTCAAGGACTTCTCAGACGAAGGGGTCGTGTTCTTCACCAACTATGAGAGTGAGAAGGGACGGGACATCGCTGCCAACCCGCAAGCCTCTGTTGCCTTTCTTTGGCAGCCACTCCACCGGCAGGTGCGCATCAGCGGTGTTGTTCGAGAGGTTGAGCAGGGCGTTTCCGACGCATACTTTGATACGAGGCCGGAGCCGGCTCGACGCGGCGCTCTGGCTAGTCCACAGTCTCAAGTCATCCCCGAGGATTGGCTGGCTAGCCAGGTGGAGGAAGTGACCGACTTGACCCGTCCTGCCAATTGGGGAGGTTATCTGCTCGTCCCAGACGTGTTCGAGTTTTGGCAGGGCCAACCATCACGACTGCACGACCGATTCCGATATCGGCTCACCTCCGGCGGCTGGAGTATCGATCGACTCGCCCCATGATTGAGGTTCCGTTCGAGTTGGCTGATGAGCTTCGAGATCAGCTCCTGGCTCATGTAGAGGCGGAGCTGCCGAACGAGGCGTGTGCGATGCTCATCGGAAGTCTCCAGAACGGCGTCATTGGAGTCTTGCCAGTTGAGAATGCCTCGATGTCGCCCCATCGGTACTCGATTAGTCCAAGCGAATTGATTCGAGCCTACGACCATGCGGAGAGCAGCCGGGACGAGGTAATTGGGGTAGCGCACTCTCACCCCACCGGGTCGGCTGTGCCGTCCCCGATCGATGAACGAGAAGCGTCTGTGCGAAGTTGGCTCTATCTGGTGGTAGGAGCAGGGGGAGAGATCCGAGGTTTCAGACTTCGTAGCGGCCCTTGAACGGAGGGCGTCACTGCCACAAGACCAACGTTGGGAGTCTGGAGCAAGCGAGCCTCGCTGGCATCGCCATGTGCAAACACGCAATGCGTTAAGGAGCGGGCTCGTCGTGAAGTCGGCCGCCGCGGACGGTGGATCCAATCGCGATGCCGGCGCTGATAATCACGAGATTCTTGACAATGTACTGCCCTTCAAGGGTCAGCACGAGTGGGAAGCTCGTGAAGGTGAGGTCTGGGAACAGAAACAGTGGAGTGGCCGCCCCCAACATCTGCCCGAATAGTGCCAGCAGGGTGAGGCGAAGAAACCGGCCAGAGATAAGACCAATTCCTATGCCCGTTTCGAGGACCGCAAGCATGACTCGAGCAGTATTGCGGGGAATAAGTCCAAAGCTGAGAACGTCGATCGTGTCCAGAGCCAAGGCGTCGGCAGGAGACAGTCCAGGGAAGAACTTCAGTGCTCCGAACCAAAGAAACACAGCTCCGACACTCAAACGAAGGAAGGTGATCCCGTGGGCCGCCATCCAACGGGTTATAGCGCTATCCAGTTTCCTGACGAGCGGCCCTGCATCCATACCGAGATTCTACCCTAGGCCAAGCCCCCCGGATCTGTCTCGTCACTCGACTGGCGTAAGATACCGCCATGCGACAACGACCTGCCGATGAACTGCGTGCGGTGAAGATCACCCGCCAGTACACAAGAACAACCCCTGGATCAGTCCTGATTGAGATGGGGAATACCTGGGTGCTGTGCACCGCCAGTGTGAACCCGAAGGTGCCCCGGTGGATGATGGGTAAAGGCGAAGGTTGGGTCACCGCTGAGTACTCCATGATGCCGGGATCCGCTGATAGCCGGATTCGGCGCGATGCCTACCAGGGCGGTCGGTCGAAGGAGATTTCTCGGCTTATAGGTCGGTCTTTGCGGTCCGTCGTGAGCCTTAAGACCATGGGCGAGGCAATGCTCACCGTGGACTGTGATGTCTTGCAAGCTGACGGCGGCACCAGAACCGCAGCGATTACAGGAGCATGGATCGCCATGCATGACGCTTTTGAAGCAGCTGTCGAGGCGGGGGACATCTCGGAGAATCCGATCATCGATCGACTTGCTGCGATCAGCGTGGGCATTGTTGACGGTGACCACCTCCTCGACCTCGAATACGTCGACGATGTGGCCGCCGATGTGGACATGAACGTCGTGATGACCGGCCGAGGTCTGCTGGTCGAAGTGCAGGGCACCGCA
>CAXMPE010000003.1:0-2704 GCA_964195245.1 uncultured Verrucomicrobiales bacterium
TGCGAGCCAAACGAGCTTCGATATGAGATTGATCTTCTTGGGAGCCGCCCCCGTCAACCTCGGGAGCAAGAAGAGCAAAACTCCCAAGTTCAGCGCAACGAATCCCCCAAAGACCGTAAGCGTCATCGCCATGGGATACAGGCGTCCGAAGCCGAGGAATCCGGTCCCCTGCGATGGGACGGTGAAGACGGCCCAAGCCATGAACAGCAGCGCAGTACCGCCAGCCAGAAGCAGCGAACCCAAGAGGAGTGCCCACTTGGCAGTTCGGTCTGTTTCTCCTGCGATTTGGGTAGTGACAGGTGCGTTGGTAGCGACCAACTTCACTCCTTGAGTTTTGGCGTCGGGGACACGATAGTCTGCCACGAATGGGCGCTGAGCGCCGATCGACAGTCGTTGGTCATTCTTACCTTCTTAGGCCTCGCCGTCAAAGCGATGATTTGATTCCGCAGCGGCCTCGCAATCTGCTTACATACGGCGCACACTGCAGCGAATGCTGTTAGACAGAGATATCTCGTACCAAAGGACGTAGCTGCGGAATGAACGGTTTGTGGATCTGGCTTGCCAGCCTCGACAACGCCAAGAGAAACCGGGTCGGGCTCTTGTTGATTTTGACAGGCACGGGTGTGCTCTTCGTTGGTCTGTTGATCGCTCACGGCGGTCTCTTGGCTGATGACGCGGGATACCTCGAATGGATTCCTCGGGAGACCACTCTCTTTGGCTTGTTGGCAGAACCAAATCAGTGGTTGATCTTCATAAGCGGCCACCTGATCGCCCTTGTAGGGTCCCAAATCTTGATCGCTGGTGTAGCTCTCAGGTATGTAGCTGGCCACAAACTGACCTGGGCTCGGGCCGGATTCGCTTCCCTCCTCGCTTTTTTCGAACTCGTTATGTGGTGGGGCATCGTTCCCTCAGAGTGGCTGAACCTAACCCAAGGGCCGCTGGGTTGGACCAAGCAGGAGATCCTCTTCACGATTCCGGGGCTGGACCTAGGAGTCAACGGCTATTTCGTTAAAGACGCCATCGCTGGCGGATATCACATGGCTTCACTGGGGTTGGTTATCTACTTCGCTGTGATGGTTCAGAAGTGGGGGAAGATGGAGGCTCCGAAGCCGAAGTCTGGCACTAAGACCTCTTCATTCGGTCGGCCCTTGAAGGTGTCTGAGTAATGGCTGATACCTACTTTGAGATTCCGCCTATTCGCGACGACTACCAACTGGCTCTCGTCGACACCGACTACCTCTCAGCCCAAATCAAGCCAAAGCAGTTCTTGCATATCAATCAGGCTGAATGCATCCTCTGTGAAGGTTGTGTCGATATCTGCCCATGGAAGTGCATTCATTACTTGTCCACCGACGCTATCGCCGACGCCAAGGGTGTCGCAGATCCGAACGAGGACATGGAGAACTTCGGGTTCTTCATGGTGGATGAAGACACGTGCACGCGCTGTGCGCTATGCATTGACAGGTGCCCGACCAATGTCATCACGCTCGGCAAGTTCGCTGGCTCGGTGGCCGATCAGGGCGATCAAGCAGGACTTGCACCCTGGGAGACTGACACTGGGGCTAGAGATCACAAGAACGGATACGTTTACGGCGTAAGAGGTATGTAAAGGACTATGGCTAACAAACTTCTCGAAAAACTCAAGAGCCTCCCGGGCCAGTTGCACGACAACTCGGTCATGGACTCGATCCTCCGCCCAGGATCCCCGTTCAAGAAGGGTTACTCCGACAGCCCGAGGAACCGCTCGTACGTGATCATGAACAATGTGCTCTATCACCTGCATCCTGTGAAGGTGAAGCGCCACGGAGTGCGTCTCTCCTACACGCTCTGCCTTGGCGGGATTAGCTTCTTCTTGTTCATTCTCTTGACCATCACCGGCATCTTCTTGATGTTCTACTACGCCCCTACGGCGGCTGCGGCATACGAGGACATTCAGCAACTCTCAACAGATGTCGCGTTTGGTTCGCTTGTGCGGAACATGCATCGATGGGGTGCTCACCTCATGGTGCTCTCGGTGTTCCTCCACATGAGTCGTGTGTTCTACCACGGGGCCTACAAGCCACCGCGTGAGTTCAACTGGGTGGTTGGCGTCATTCTCCTGCTGCTGACTCTGTTGCTTTCATTCACCGGGTACCTTCTCCCGTGGGACCAACTTGCACTTTGGGCGGTCACTGTTGGCACCAACATGGCGTCGTTTGTGCCTGTCTTCGGAAGCTCTGTCCAGTTCCTGTTGTTGGGGGCCTACGCTGTGTCCGCCGACACATTGCTCCGGTGGTACACGCTCCATGTCATCTTCTTCCCGTTTGTCATCATCGTCTTTATGGCCGTTCACTTCTGGCGGGTTCGTAAGGACGGCGGAATTTCTGGACCGCTGTAGGGGATAGACCGTGTCGATACCAGAGCATCTCCTACAACGTTCCGCAGAAGCCAAGGCATCAGCCCTTGGCATTACCGTCGCCGAGGCGATGGCACAGATGAAGGGCGAGGCTCCACCTACTTCTGTTGCTGAGCCAACTGCACCAGCCGCTGCTGTGGAAGCGCCTGCCCCGGCCCCAACCGCGGCCGAGACACCGGCGCCAGTTGCGGATTCCGCGCCGTCAGTGGTGGCGGCTGCGTCTGCTGACAAAGCGACGCTCGTTCGGCCGACCCAGCCAGCTCAGACTGGGCCCGAGGGTGTGCGCACCCAGCGGCTGCTCACCGTTGT
>CAXMPE010000004.1:0-2204 GCA_964195245.1 uncultured Verrucomicrobiales bacterium
TCACCAGCCCTGCCTCATGCAATGGACCGAACCCGGTGACAGCCTGTAGGCCGAAGCTCGCAGCCAGACTATCCGCGGTCCCACCCTCATAGGCGTCCCAGCCTGTGTGCACCGAGTAGAGCGCAGTGCCTTGAGAAAGGAGGCGGAAGGCTCGCCCATCTGGCGACGACCCAGCAACTAGCCGAGTTGTCGGCCGAAACAGAAGCGGGTGATAGGTCACCAAGAAGTCGACGTCCGCGGCCTGATCAATGACTTCATCTGTTACCTCATGACAAACACCCACCGTTTGGACCTCAGCGTTGGGATCTCCCAGCTGAAGGCCAACCTTGTCCCAGGCAGCAGCCCTCATCGTTAGCGGCCCGAGGGCTTCGACAAGTTGCGACACGGTGCTCATGAAGCCAGATGGTACCGCTTGACAGTGACCAACATGTCCTACCCTTCCTGCCATGTTTTGGGTGGTGATAATCGTGAGCACTTTGATCGGCGGAGGGCTCCTACGTCTCACCAGCGCGAGCCGGTTGAAGCTAGAAGCACCGGACTGGGCCCCGTCGGTTTCGGCTGCTCGTTGGATCTCCATCCTGACGTTTGCCGGTGCCGTTTGGGGCGTCTCACTGGCCGTTGCAACCGGCACACGGGCAAGCCTCATCGGAGGCCTGTGGATGGGCTCGCTAGTGCTGCACTGGACATGGGTGCGGATGGTGCTCACCCCCCGCCTATCGGCAGCCTTCACCATGCACAATGTGGCCTGGGTGGCAACGTTCCTCGCAGCGGGAGCAGCCTGGGCATCTCGCTCATTCGGTGGGTATCTCATCGTTCCACTGCTGATCTGGTTGATCTTCCTTGGCGGTGTGACATTCTTTTTGTGGCAAATCAACCAACCGTCGCAGCGCCGTTGACGCCAACAGCTGAGTAGCCTGACGACGATGCAACCCACCACGCCAGATCCACGAGACATCTTCGTCAACCGAACACTGAATCTTCGATCTATTGAAGTAATCGGGTATGACATGGACTACACCCTCGTCCACTACAACTCGGAGGTGTGGGAGGGGCTCGCCTTTACCCACGCAAGGGATTCTCTCGTTGCCCAGGGTTGGGACGCCCAGAATTTCAGGTTCGACGAGGAAGAAGTCATCCTCGGCCTCGTCCTTGATCT
Source organism: uncultured Verrucomicrobiales bacterium (assembly GCA_964195245.1). Classification (GTDB taxonomy): domain Bacteria; phylum Actinomycetota; class Acidimicrobiia; order Spongiisociales; family JAENVV01; genus CAXMPE01. The sequence continues at coordinate 1,157 of CAXMPE010000004.1, forward strand.
CGAGATGGGCAACCTGATCAAGGCGACCCGGTTCGGGTACGTCATCAAAGCTGCCCACGGGAGTCGCTTCTTGACCTTCGACGAGATTCGGAATGCGTACGGGAACGTTCGTGTCTCGCTCGGAGATCCGAGGTTCGTCTTCATGAACACATTGTTCTCCCTTTCCGAAGCGAGTCTCTACTCCCAACTCGTTGACCGGTACGACAAGGACGTTGGGACCGGCGCCCACAGTTTCGGTGCTTTGTACCGAGCTGTCATCCGGGCCCTCGACTCTGCTCACATGGAGGGCCGATTGAAGCGAGATGTCATTGCTGATCTCGCCAACGCTGTCGCGATCGACCCAGAAGTCCCTTTGGCCCTCTTGGACCAGAAACTTGCTGGCAAGCGCCTCGCCATGATCACCAACTCAGATTGGCTGTACGCCAACGAAGTCATGACGTTCGCTTTCGACCGCTTCCTTCCTGGCTCAATGGTCTGGCGCGACCTGTTCGAGACGGTGATCGTGCAAGCAACCAAGCCGCGCTTCTTTTCGGGCGGGAGCTTCCCTTACAAGGTGATGGATGAAGAAAGAGGTCTCCTTCAGCCGCATATCGGCGGGTACGAAACCGGCTCTGTGTTCCATGGTGGCAACGCCCGTCTCCTGGAAAAAAGCCTCGACGTGCGCGGTGACCGAATCCTCTATGTAGGCGATCATCTCTTCGGGGACGTTCAGTTCCCAAAGGAGGAGATGAGCTGGCGAACGGCTCTTATCCTTCGCCAGTTGGAGGGAGAAGTGGACGCAGCCAATGCCTTTGCTGCCGACCAAACGACATTCACCGATCTCATGCAACAGAAAGATGGACTCAACCGAGCTTTGGCAAATCACAGCCTGGGCAAGCTTCGGGATGAGCACTCGATCCCAGAGAATCCCAACTCAGGCGGGCGCCCGCCTGTCAAAGACCTCCAGGCTCAAATCAAAGCCTTAGACGAGCAAATCGCGCCCATGGCTATCCGATCAGGCAAGCTCCACAACGAAGCGTGGGGGCCAATCATGCGGGCGGGCGTCGAC
>CAXMPE010000005.1:0-5258 GCA_964195245.1 uncultured Verrucomicrobiales bacterium
TAAACCGGCCAAACACATTGTTCGAGATATCCAGTCGATCGCACTCGCAACTATGGGCGTCAGCATTGACCGCCGAGCCGTGTCTGTGGTGCAGGTGGCCTCCGGGGTCCATACCGCCGGGGAACGCATCGAAATCGTAGATATCAACGAGCAAATCGACGGGTCCAAAGCCGAGATCTCCGTACTCCTTTCTTGGGGTTCTGACACTGCCAAGGGGGCTGCTTCGGGCAGTACCGCCCAGGCAGTTCGCCCACGCCTGATCGGTGAAGCGACTCTCGACGCTCTTGAGGCGATGACGACCACGGAACATTCAGTGGCACTAGCTGCTCTCGAAACGCCCACTGTCGGCGGAACGGTCGTCGCCATCTCAAAGGTCGTGTTGGTCACTGAGGGCAGAGAGCGGATCCTTATCGGCTCAGCCCTAGCTGACGTCGATACCAGGACCGCCTGTGTTCGATCGGTCCTTGATGCCGTAAACCGGTACATTCCCCGTCTCCGTAGGTAGCCGTGGCTTCTGCGGCGGTGGTGACAGCCCATCATCTCGCAACTGAGGTTGGAGCAGAAGTCCTCCGGAGCGGTGGCAACGCTGTTGATGCCGCCATCGCAGCCAACGCAGCCGTAGGGGTTGTAGCGCCTGAAACATGCGGAGTTGGAGGCGACCTATTCGCTCTGATCCATGTACCTGGGATGACCAAACCCGACGCTCTGAACTCGTCAGGCTGGGCTGGCTCAAACGTCGACCCTCAGAAGGTGGCGGACGAGCACGGCACCATGCCGCTCTTTGGCAAGGACTCGATCACTGTGCCCGGTTGCGTTGCTGGTTGGGGAGCGCTCCACGAGCGTTACGCGACAAGATCACTCGCGTCGCTTCTCGCACCGGCGGAGGACCTAGCCGTCAATGGATTCCCGGTGTCAGAGGAGCTCGCGATGGCTCTCGCCGGCCGGGTCGATGAAATCAGCGGGCAGCAGATCGCGGAGGAACTGCTCCAAGCTGGCAAACCGCCAGAGAAGGGAACCGTCATTCGGCGCCCTAGCCTCGGGAGAACCCTCGGCGACATATCCCTCTCCGGGCCAGATTCGTTTTATCGGGGTAGCCCTGCAACCGACATTTCTGCAGCTGTCGACCAGCGAATCATCCTCGCTGACCTTGCTGAGTTCACCCCCGAATGGGTAGATCCAATGGGCGCCGACCTCTTCGGCCAGGTTGGCTGGACCATCCCTCCCAACTCACAGGGGTACCTCACTCTGGCGACCCTGGCGATCCTGGAGGAGCTAGGCCGGCCTACAGATCCGATCGAGCGGTGGCACCTCGAGATCGAAGCCTACCGATCGGTCGCTTGGGAACGCAACGACGTCGTCAGTGAGCCTGCGACGAGGCCGAAACCTCTCGACTGGTATCTCAGCAGGGAACGTCTGGCGCAGCGGGCCGCCTCAATCGACTCGAATCGGGTCACCATCTGGCCATCCCACGCTGAGCCTCCTGGCGGCACAACGGCACTATCGGTCTGGGATGCCTCTGGAATGGGCGTCACCATAATCCAGTCCAACTTCCACGGACTCGGGACCACCGTGGGAGCTGGCAACAGCGGCTTCCTCTTGCAAAATCGTGGTGGCAGCTTTGTGCTTCAAGACGGGCATCCAAATCAGTTGCGACCCCGTCATCGTCCACTCCACACGCTCTCGCCTTCGCTATGGACCAAAGGCGGCGATCTTTCCATGCTTCTCACCACCCGTGGTGGCCATGAGCAGCCGCAGGTATTGGCCCAGATAGCTGCAGGGTTGCTCATAGACAACCGGACGGCTGCCGAAATGCAAAGCACCTACCGTTGGACAACGTCGGCACTTAATGCCGGTACCAAGTCCAATGTCATCGTTGAAGCCAGAACTCCCCAAACCCTCATCGATGGCCTCAGAAAGAAGGGCCATTCAGTCACCATTGGCCAAGATTACGAGCGCGGATGGGGGCCAGTAGCACTAATCACCGCCGGGCCGAACGCTGTGGCAGACCCGAGAGTTGCGGCAACCAGCGCTACTCACCTCCCGTAGGTGGATCCAAGAGGGCGAAGACTAAGCCCTTTTTCACTTGCGCTAGCCCTCAGGCACGATCTATCGTTCGGAGCCGAAAGGGCAAGGACAAACCGAACCCGAGGACTTCTCTTTAGGCGGAGTGAGACTTCAACGCTATTCCCGACAGCTCGCCGCTCTTGCATGGCTGGCCATGGCGACCATCGCGATCGCTGGGTTCGCCGCGTTCGACCTACCGAGCGGGGAACTCGACGCTCCAGCAATCATCGACCTCACCGAGCAGTCGGCTACCCGAGCGGGGATCGTGGGGTTAGCTCCATCGCCTAACTTGGCGCCCGCAATAACCGTGCCAGATGAAGCCGACCTTAAACCCACCTCGTCTAATCAACTACTACCAGTGGCGGTGAAGGAGTCGACCTTCACCGCTCCGCCGCCCACTACGTCTACAACCACGACCACAACGCTCCCCGAGACCACGACGACGTCAACCACCACCACGACAACGACCCCGCCGGTACCCACTACAACACCGCCCGGGGCCGAGCAGTGGCGCCCGCTGGTCAGCGTCTACTTCCCTGAGAGTGAAATCGATCGAGCACTCAAGGTGCTTTGGTGCGAGAGTCGCGGCACCGTGGACGCAACACATCCCACATCGTTCGCAGCAGGCTTGTTCCAGCATCTCCCCAAGTATTGGCCTGAGCGGTCCATCGCCGCCGGATTTGCTGGCGCCGATATCTACGATCCCACAGCCAACGTCGGAGTGGCTGCCTGGCTGGCCACAACCCAGGGTTGGTATCATTGGAACGCATCCAAACACTGTTGGGGGTAGTCCGTGAAAAGAATCATGAAAGCCATCAGTATCGGAGCGGGCATTGCCGTTGCGACATGGGCTCTCCGCGATCGGCTGGTCCGAATTCCCGAGCCTCTTGAGACCGAACATCCTCAATTTCGGACAGCGCGGACAAACGCTCAAGACGCGGAACCTGACAACAGCGAAGAGATCGATGACCTCACCTCGATCAATGGAGTCGGGCCGGTCTACGCCCGCCGACTCGTCGAGTCGGGAATTGCATCCTTCTCGGAATTCTTCAAGACGCCCTCTGACTCCCTAGAGGAAATAACGGGAGCGAACAGTGACAAAGTGGGTCAATGGCTAGAACAAGCCGACTCGCTCAATCCCTGATCCGTGACGCTCATGGAAAGTCCGTACTTAGCCGATCCCGAGGACCTGGGGTCGCTCCTCAAGGATGAACCCTCCTACCGCGTTGACCAATTGTCCGAGTGGTTGTACAAGACGCCCGTCGCAACTGCGGAGCAAATGACCAACCTTCCCGGGTCGATCCGGGACGCAATTGGAGGCAACCTCTGGCCGTTCAAGGTGGAGACTGTCCAGCGCTCAGACGGCGGCGATACTGTCAAGTGGCTCTTTCGGATGCCTGACGGGCCCGCGATAGAAGCGGTTCTCATGGGCTACCCGCGTCGCACCACCCTCTGCATTTCTTCCCAAGCAGGTTGCGCCCTTGGATGTACCTTCTGCGCTACTGGGCAATTTGGGTTCGAGCGAAACCTCAAAGCCGGAGAGATCGTCGCTCAGGTCCAGTGGGCGGAAGCTTATCTGCGAGCTGGCGGCATGCCGGGCTCACCCGATCGCGTCACAAACATTGTCTACATGGGCATGGGAGAACCGCTCGTGAACTACCGGAGCGTTCGCGAATCACTCCGCCGGCTCATTGAGGTTCGGGGCATGGGAGCAAGAAGAATCACCGTGTCTACGGTGGGTGTGTCACCCGCCATGAAGCGACTCGCTGATGAGCCGTGGCAGGTCGGTCTTGCGGTGAGCCTCCACGCCGGGGATGATGATCTCAGAGACGAACTGGTGCCGCTCAACCAACGTCACGACCTAGAAGAGGTGGAAGCCGCAGCGGCCTACTTCTTTGAAAAGACTGGGCGACGAGTTTCGATCGAGTGGACGATGATCAAAGGTCGAAACGACACGATCGACCAGGCAGCCAAGCTTGCTCGAATCGCTCGCCGACTCAAGGCTCACGTGAATTTGATCGCAATGAACCCCACACCACTCTCGCCCGACCAGCCATCAAGCACCCAGGTCATCCAGCGCTTCGAACAAGAACTGGAGGAGCTCGGAGTGAACGCGACGGTGCGACATATCCGTGGAAAGAGCATCGATGCAGCCTGTGGGCAGCTGCGCGCGGCAGAAGACGGAAAACAAGGCTTGAAAATCAAGACCTCTACCGGATTACAGGGTTGACGAACCCTCTCAAGCGCGTACAATCTCGCGAGCGAGGAGATAGGTTGAGGGGCCTGGATAGAGTTCGACATGCCCAAAATCAATCGAAGCCTCACCTCAGGCTTGGTCATCCTGCTCACGCTGGCAATGGGCTTTTTCAACTACACCGTCAAGTCCGGCGACACGCTGTCTGACATCGCCGACGACCACGATGTAACTGTTACGGCGTTGGTCAAGGCGAACAGCATCAAGAACCCCAACCTCATTAGGCCGGGACAAGTGCTCACGATTCCGGGAGAATCAACCGCTACCGGAGCCTCCGGTACGCCATCGCGAGCCAGTCATGTTGTAGTGCGCGGCGATAGTCTCGGAAAACTGGCCTCGAAATACGGAGTAACGGTCACTCAAATCATGGCCCTCAACGGGATCACAGACCCAGACAAGATCTACCTTGGAGCCAAGATCATTGTTGACGGCTCAGCTCCAACTCCCGCAGTCAATCTGGCAAGTGACACCACAGACCTCACCCACGTTGTCACCAAGGGAGAATCACTGGCGAGGATTGCCTCAAGATACGACACCACCATCTCGACGCTGCTGGCCCACAACGATATCGCTGACCCCAACCTGATCGTCATCGGGCAGAAGATCACTGTTCCAAACGCGACAGGTTGGAGATGCCCAGTGCCCACCGGCAACTTCATCAACGACTGGGGTTTCCCCCGCTCCGATGGGAGGGGCCACGCAGGCACCGACATTTTCGCGGTTCGCGGAGCGCTGGTAGTTGCTCCGGTGAGCGGCGACGCCGAACAGAAGACCGGCACGCTCGGGGGAATCCAGGTGCGTTTGTGGGGCGATGACGGCCATGTCTACTGGCTGACCCACTTAGAGCGGTTCGGCAAGGGCGGCCAGGTCAACGCGGGAGACGTGATCGGCTACGTTGGCGACAGCGGCAACGCTAAAGGCTCAAGTCCGCACGTCCACT
>CAXMPE010000006.1:0-4618 GCA_964195245.1 uncultured Verrucomicrobiales bacterium
CAGGTTGGGTTTAGGGGTTATCCTGAGCCGATGCTCAGCGGCAACCCCGAACAACTGATCCAGACGGTCCGCTCCGCGGTAATTGGTCGACGCGCGATGGTGCAGGGCCCGTTCGGGCTGCGACCACTCGTGTACGCGGACTACACAGCGTCGGGACGGTCTCTCGACTTCATTGAGTCCTACATCCGAGACGCCGTTCTCCCCCTTTACGCCAATACGCACACCGAGGCATCAGGGACCGGGCTCCAGACCAGTCGCTTCAGGGACGAGGCCCGCCAGATCATCAAGCAATGCCTCGGGGCAACAGACGACCACGCCCTTCTGTTCTGTGGAACTGGGGCAACAGCAGCCATCGACAAACTCGTGGGAGTCCTCGGGATTCGGATCCCCTCTTCCCTTACCGACGCCCACAAACTCGACACTTTTCTCAACGATGAGGATCGGCCGGTTGTCTTCGTAGGTCCCTACGAGCATCACTCAAACGAACTGCCCTGGCGTGAGTCGATCGCCGACGTCATCACCATCCCCGAAGATGATGATGGACACATCTCATTGACTGAGCTTCGCAAGCAGCTGGATTCACACGCCCATCGCACGCTCAAGATCGGTTCATTCTCGGCCGCTTCCAACGTCACCGGGATCCTCACAGATACCACTGCCGTCTCGACGTTACTCCATGAGTATGGGGCTCTCAGTTTTTGGGACTTCGCAGCGGCGGCTCCGTATATCAAGATCGACATGGGTGATCCCGAAGAAGGCGGCGCCTACTTCGACGCAATCGTCCTCTCTACCCACAAGCTGGTGGGCGGTCCAGGGACCCCCGGTATTCTGCTCGCTCGCAAAGAGCTATTCGCCAACCGAGTTCCCGTAATCCCCGGTGGGGGGACCGTCAGCTTCGTTACTCCTGACGATCACCGATATCTCGACGATATCGAACATCGTGAGGAGGGTGGGACGCCCGGCATCGTTGAGGCCATCAGGGCGGGCCTCGTGTTCCAGCTCAAAGAAGCAGTCGGCGTCGAAGAGATCGGCCGGAGGGAGACGGCTTTCATCGAAAGAGCTATCAAATCGTGGGGTGCCAATCCCAAGATCCATATCCTCGGAAACACCGAAGCTGAGCGACTTTCGATCATTTCGTTCGTGGTGGAGTCATCTGTTGGCACCTTGCACCACAACCTCGTGGTGGCAGCACTCAACGACCTTTTCGGCATTCAGTCCCGCGGTGGCTGCTCGTGTGCGGGACCGTACGGACATCGGCTCCTCGGAATTGAGACGGCGCTCAGCAAGGAGTATCGAGATCAAATCGCACGCGGGTGTGAAGGCATCAAGCCGGGCTGGGTCCGACTCAACTTCAACTATTTCATTGATGAAGAAGCCTTCGAGTACATCGTTGATGCCGTTCACTTTGTGGCCAATCACGGCGAGCAGTTGCTCCGCTTCTACAACTTTGAACCGCTGACAGCCCTTTGGAAACATCGAGACGTCGAGGCTGTTCCCCGGATGAGCCTCACCGATATATCGTACGACTCGGGTGCCCTGATGTGGCCGAGCGCTGAGCAGCCTGTGTTCGAGGGCCACCTAGCCGACTATCTCACAGAGGCAGAGTCTCTTCTAGCCGACCCCTCTGGACTCACCACAGCAGCAGAAGCAAACCCGCTTAGCGGAAAGGCAGAAGATCTCCGCTGGTTCTCACTGCCTTCGGACTCTAAGGCCTAAAGAGATGGGGCCAATAGTCGCCGTTGCTCTCGGCGGAGGAGCAGGATCAGTTCTGCGATACCTCGTTGGGAGGGCCACGGTGAACGCGGGATTCGAGCATCGGTTCGCAACCGCAGGCGTGAACGTGACCGGCGCTCTAGCGCTCGGGTTTCTCACTGGCTGGCTGGCAACTTCAGACGCTTCTGACTCAGTGAAGCTGGGCTTGACCACCGGACTTTTGGGAGGCTTCACTACTTTCAGCGCCTTCATGGTGGAAAGCTCGCTGCTGGCCGAGAACGGCCGGTTGGGAGCAGCCGCCTTAAACCTGGTCGGGCCGGTTCTTCTCGGTCTAGTGGCCGTTGTAGCTGGTCTATCGCTTGGCCGGGTTCTTAGATAGTCCTACAGCCAAATTAGAAGGGTCGGAAGAAAGACCGCCCCAGCTAATGCAGTACCGTCGAGCAGCGCCAACCAGCCAGGAGCGCCGTCCTGGCTGAACATCTGGCCGGTGCGAGTGACTGTCCCTAAGGCTCGACCAGCCACCAAGGCCAAGGCCGTCATCAGGGAGATAACCAGAAACTCGACGACGCTGAGATTCAGGAGCAAGGCCACCAGAAGGCCCGATAGGACAGCCCCGATGGTCCCAACCATGAACGGATCGAGACCCTTGAAGGCTGAGAGCCGAGAGAGAATCCACGTTCCAACTACAGCGAAAGCCGCAGTGCCCATGAAGACCCATATGTACTGACGCCCGTTGCCTCCGAGTCGAGTGGCGGCAAGCGAGGCAACAGCCATGCCCGGGACCACTCCCAGCAAAATCGAAGAGGAGAAGGCCACAAGGTCCCGCTGCTTCGTGTTGATCAGTCCGGTTATGCCCCCAACCACCACCGCTGCGGCAAGTGCGAGGCCCATTCCAACTTCCGGGCTCCCTTTCTCTGCGAAGAAGACTGTTCCCACCGCTCCCACGACGATCCCAGCTAGAGGGCCCGCTATTCCTAGGTGCCTGCCAAAGGAGCGGGCAGACGTTCTCAAGTCCCAAGTCCACAGGGAAAACACTGCTACCAGCAGGGCTACGAACATCGAAGGATTGGCGGGCAAGTTGGCGAGTGATAGCACTGACCACAAGACGACAGCAACAACTACCTCTTGCGGAACGCCTACCGCTTGGGGGGTGTACACCTGGGCGCCTCCAGAAACCGGGGGGATCATGGCCAACTCATCCGTATCGACCACAGGGGCTTCTAGTTCGGTCGGCGCACCATTTAGCCATAGGCGAGAATGCTCGACGCCAAGCGAAAACGCTGTTCCAAACTGCTCACAGGCTGTCTCTACGACGTCGCGAACGGAGCCGCCATCGATGTCAACACGGCCCGTGCCAGCCGCCTCTCTGAGGTTTGCGAAAAGTCGAACATGCGCCATGGCTTCAGAGTACATGCCTAAGCCCTGCAGCGCATCAACCTCCAGGAGCCAGCAACTTAGAGCAGCTAGCCTTGTAAGAATGCGAACCCAGCTCATTAACACCGTCAACGCCAACTTCCCGTCCCAGATAGAGACGTTGAAGTCTTTGGTGTCCATAGCGTCCGTCTCAGCAAACGACCCTGAGAGTGTCAGAGCTTCTGCCAACGCGGTAGCCGAAACTCTAAGGGCCGCCGGGCTCGCGGACGTCGACTTGTTGGAAGTTGAAGGCGCTCACCCAGCTGTCTTCGGACACGTTCCGGCCCCCGAGGGAGCGCCCACCGTGCTGCTCTACGCTCACCACGATGTGCAACCCCCTGGGCCCGGTTGGGAACGAGATCCCTTCACCGCGATCGAAGAAGACGGCCGCCTCTACGGCCGGGGCAGCGCAGACGACAAGGGCGGCGTCATCATGCACCTAGCTACGTTGGAAGCCTTCAATGGATCACCTCCGGTTGGCATCAAGATCTTCATCGAGGGTGAAGAAGAGATCGGGTCACCCCACCTTCCAGACTTTCTCGAAAAGCACGGCGAACTGCTCGAAGCTGATGTAATCGTGATCGCTGACGCTGGCAACTGGCAGACCGGAGTTCCGGCCTTCACAACATCTCTCCGAGGGATCGTAAGCTGCGTGGTGGAAGTCAAAACACTCGTCGCCGCAGTCCACTCAGGGGGGTTCGGCGGCGTCTACCCAGACGCGCTGACCTCACTGTCGCGAGTCATCGCCAAGCTCCACAATGACGACGGTACCGTAGCTGTCAAAGGTCTCTTCGAGGCCCAGTTGCAGGACCTTCCCCTCACCGAGGAGGAATTGGCTGAAGCCGGCCAACCCTTGGACGGGGTGCACGTCCTAGGCAACGGGTCTCTTACATCGCGCATATGGGCGAAGCCATCCATCAGCGTCCTGGCCATCGATGCTCCCCCGGTTGACTCACCTGTGAACGCGATCGTGCCATCAGCCAGGGCCGTCGTGAGCATGAGAATCGCCCCGGGACAGGATCCTCAGCTCGCAATGGACGCACTCACATCACACATTGAGGCGAGCGCCCCATGGGGTGCCCACGTCACGGCAACCCCCAAGGAATCTGGAGAGTCGTTCGTTATCGATACCTCAGGGCCCGCCTATGGCGTCTTTCGGAACGCGTTCAGCGAGGCCTTTGGTGTTGATGCTGTAGACATGGGAGTAGGAGGATCAATCCCTTTCGTAGCCTCCTTCTCAGAAGCCATGCCCGACGCAGACATCCTCTTGGTTGGCGCAAGCGACCCCCAGTCAAGAGCCCACGGACCCAACGAGAGCGTTCACCTAGAGGACCTCCGCAAGTCGTGCCTTGCCCAAGTCCTAGCCCTCCACGATCTAAACCCAACGTACACCTAGACCAACAAACTGGTTGAGGTCTAGGTGTAGGTCTAGGTTGTGCTTGCTACCCTTAGGACGTATCGGGGAGTTGACCGATAGCTCTCCCGTGAGCGA
>CAXMPE010000007.1:0-3678 GCA_964195245.1 uncultured Verrucomicrobiales bacterium
CCATGAAGGTGATCCTCAACGCCGTCGACTACGCCGACCGAAATCCCGATCTCGACTTCACCCCAGACCCAGAGATTGTCTTGTCAGGCGATCAAGAGGTTGAGCGGATGGAAGGTCAGCTTGCAATGGACGGGCGTTTCAAGAGCTAGCCCTGCGAGAATTAATCGCCGGAGACCCAGCGCAGGCGTCTGGTAATCTCCCTGCTTCAACCATCGGGGTGAAGGCACGTGGAACGGTACAACCCGTCGAGCATTGAGAAGAAGTGGCAGCAGCAGTGGGAAGCTGACGGCCTATATCGCTCGAGGGTGGATTGGGATCGACCCAAGCATTACGCCGTCACGATGCTGCCGTACCCTTCTGGGGACCTCCACATTGGCCACTGGTACTCAATGACCCCACCAGACGCCCACGCTCGCTACATGCGTATGAAGGGCTTCAACGTTCTCTTTCCAATGGGGTTTGACGCCTTCGGACTGCCAGCTGAGAACGCGGCAGTTCAACGCAACATTCACCCGGCCATCTGGACGGCCGCAAACGTGGAACGTATGCAAACCCAGCTTCGGTCCATGGGCTGCATGTTCGACTGGGAGCGAGAGATCAATTCCTCCGACCCTTCCTATTACAAGTGGAGCCAATGGTTCTTTCAGAAGTTTTTTGAGGGTGGCAAAGCGTATCGTGGGTCTGCTGTAGTCAATTGGTCGCCGTCTCTGCAGACAGTCCTCGCAAACGAGCAGGTCATTGACGGCAAGGATGAGCGCAACGGCCAACCCGTCGAGCAGCGCCGCATGGAACAGTGGTTCTATTCCATCACCGATTACGCGGATGAGTTGTTGTCCTACGACGGGATCGACTGGCCGTCGTCTATTGAAGCGGTGCAACGCAACTGGATTGGTCGTTCCGAGGGTGCCGAGGTGGTGTTCAAGACTGAATCGGGGGATGAGATCGAGGTCTTCACAACCCGTCCAGATACGCTCTGGGGAGCCACCTTCATGGTGCTGGCTCCCGAACACGACTTGGTCGGCTCCGTCACAACCGCTGACCACGCTGCTGACGTTGAGGCCTATGTAGAGGCGACGAAAGGTCGCTCTGAGCTCGAACGCATGGAGAACGAGGAGAAGTCCGGCATCTTCACAGGCGGGTTTGCTATCAATCCTGTCAACGGCGCGAAAGTACCTATCTGGATCGCGGACTACGTGCTGATGGGATACGGGACTGGAGCCATCATGGCGGTCCCTGCCCACGACGGACGAGACTTTGAGTTCGCCCGGGCATTTGATCTCGATGTTGTCCCGGTGATCGAGCCACCCGAAGGATTAGTTGCCGGTGATGAGATGCAGGACGCTTATGTGGGTCCGGGAACCATGGTCAACAGCGGACCGCTCGACGGCACGCCGGTCACCGAAGAGAAGGGTCGCAAGAACCCGTCTGTTGCCGCGGCGATTGATTTCGTAGAGGCTGCAGGAACCGGCAAAGAGGCGATTAACTATCGGCTTCGAGACTGGCTGATCTCTCGGCAGCGGTACTGGGGTGGCCCCGTCCCGATGCTCTACAGAAAGGACGGCACGGTTGATCTGGTTCCTGCTGAAACGCTGCCCGTTGTGCTCCCTGAGGACGTAGAGTTCTTGCCGTCCGGTCGGAGTCCGCTTACCTACAACGAAGAGTTCTTGGCCACCGAGGATGCTGAGGGTGAACCTGCCCGCAGAGAGACGGACACGCTTGACACCTTCATGTGTTCGTCGTGGTACCAGTACCGCTACCTGAGCCCTGGGTTTGGGGCCGCTCCGTTTGATCCCGAGGAAGCTGCCTATTGGCTGCCGGTGGATGACTACACGGGAGGCGCTGAGCACGGCACCATGCACCTCCTCTATACGCGCTTCTTCACCAAGGCGATGCGCGATCTTGGGATGTTTGAGGACACGAAGGAGATCATGGACGCCCACGGGAGGGACACGGAGGGCATCTTTGATGAGCCGATGCTGCGGCTCAAGAATCAAGGACAGATCCTCGGCGCCGAACGTGGTGGAGACACGCTCTTGATAGAGGGCGCTCTCGAGGGTTCAGTATTCAAGGCCCGATCTGTGAGCGTTGTAGGGGCGAGCGATCAAGGCGATGGCGACATCCGAGGCGAGTTGATGGGCCGTACTGAGAACATCCTGCGCGTAGGGCACGATGGACAGGTTGTCACCGTTGAGGTCCCTGAGGATGCGGTTGTCGACATCCCGGCGATCCACGGGCCCAATGACGTAAGCCAGCTAAGGCACCATCTTGAGGTTGAACGCATGTCGAAGTCTCGGGGGAACGTTGTGAACCCCGACGAGCTTGTAGAGGCCTTCGGAGCCGATGTGGTGAGGACTCACCTTATGTTCGCCTTTGATTGGACGAAGGGTGGTCCGTGGGATCCCAGCAGTATCAACGGTTCACAGCGCTTCATCGATGACGTCTGGAAGCTTGGCCGTGCTGAGTACGTGTCGTCAGGTGGCACCGCGGATCGGGGCTTGCTCAGACAAGTGCATCAGACCATTGCCAAGGTCGAGCATGACATGGATGAGTTCTCCTTCAATACCGCACTGGCCGCGCTGATGACTCTTCGCAACGCGATGGCAACGGTTCTTCGTGACGGGTCGGTGAGCAGCTCCGTCTGGAGCACTGCAATCGAGACGATGCTCTTGCTCCTGGCGCCTATTGCACCGCACGTGACCGAGGAACTGTGGAGTCTGGCGGGGCGCCAAGAGAGCATTCATCTGGCTACGTACCCAGTATCGAATACGGAGCTCGCCGCCGACGATGAGATTTCTTTGATTATCCAAGTGAACGGCAAGGTCCGGGACAAGATCATGGTGTCGGCGGGTATCAGCTCAGAAGAAGCCGAGGCAGTGGCGCTGAGTTCTGAAAAGGTTGAGGACTGGGTTGAAGGAAAGACTGTCCGCAAGGTCATCGTGGTTCCTGGACGGCTCGTGAACATCGTCGTTGGCTGATGCAACGCATTGAGGCCATGTTCGGAGCTATTCGCGATAACGGGGCTCCGACTGCGTTCGGGGGTGTTGACCTCGATGGCGTGCAGCTCCGGGCGGCCCCCGATTGGTTGCAACGTCTCTGGCCAGCCGGCACGAGTGCTTTGACCCTTCGACGAACCATCTACTTCCATCCAGAGGTTGAGGACGGATGGACCGATGAGAAGCTCGCGCGACTATTGGCTCACGAACTGGCCCACGTGCGCCAGTTCCGGCGGCTGGGTGTCGGCCCCTTCGTCATTCAGTACACCTTCGACTATCTGAAAGGGCGAAGGAACGGTCTCGGCCATAAGGCGGCTTATGCAGCCATTGCGCTCGAAGTGGAAGCAAGAGAAGCCGAAGCAGGAGTTACCGGCGAGAGCTAAGTCTCGGTGTCTAGCCGGTTATGACGATCTGATCTAAGCCTTCTTCTGCCTCCGGGAAACTCATATCCAGTGACTCGAGGTGGTTGATCAGGATCTGGGTGATGACGAGACTCCGATACCACTTGCGGTCGGCTGGAATCACGTACCAAGGAGCGTGGGGCGCAGCGGTCTCAGAAATGGCCGTCTCGTAGGCCTTTTGGAACTCATCCCACAGTTCTCTGTCCTCTAGATCGCCGGCCCTGAACTTCCAGTGCTTCTGAGAAGCGTCGAGGCGCGCTTGGAACCGCTCCTTCTGGGCCTCT
>CAXMPE010000008.1:0-5695 GCA_964195245.1 uncultured Verrucomicrobiales bacterium
TCACCAAGAAAGAGCGCCCAGACGCAGACGTGATGGTCCAACGTTGTGTTGATGTAGTTGAGCGCTGGCTGGCGGACCCAGAGCGCTCAAGAGAAACCGCAGCAGAACTCAGTTTCTAACCACGAACTAGAACTAGAACTAAAACTAGGACAACCATCAAACCCCAGCGGAGCGTGAGCGCTGGGTTGGGGGTTGCTGATGCTGATGCGGACGCGGTTCGGATGCCTTGGCCTCCGAACCTTTGGTTAGTCTCTCTGGTATGTACATCGCTTCGATCGACCAGGGCACTACCTCTACACGTTGCATTTTGTTCAACCATGCTGGAGAGGTCGTGGCTGTTGGGCAGAAGGAACATGAGCAAATCTTTCCGGAACCTGGGTGGGTTGAGCACGACCCCGCGGAGATCTTGGTCCGAGTTGACGAGGTGATCCTCGAGGCTTTGAAGGCTGCAGGGGCTTCAGCGACCGACCTTGCCGCGGTGGGAATTACCAATCAACGTGAAACGACAGTCCTCTGGAACAAGACCACGGGCGAGCCTGTCGGCAACGCCATTGTGTGGCAAGACGTTCGGACCGCTGATCTGGTCAAAGAGCTGGGAGGGTATTTTGGCCCTGATCGGTTCCGCGACACTTGCGGGCTGCCGCTGGCAACCTACTTCGCCGGGCCGAAGATGCGTTGGGCGCTCGATCACTGGCCTGAGGCGAGACGACTCGCTGAGGCTGGGAATTTGGCTGTTGGCACGATTGACTCATGGGTAGCGTTTCATCTCACCGGACTCCACATCACCGATGTCACCAACGCCTCTCGGACCATGCTGATGAACATTGAGACCCTCGAGTGGGACCCAGACCTGTGCGAAGCGATGGGTGTGCCGATCGAGGCTCTCCCGGAGATTGTTTCGAGTTCCGAGGTGTACGGAAACTGTCGTGGTGTTCTCGAGGGAGTCCCGCTTGCTGGGATCCTTGGGGATCAACAGGCGGCGTTGTTCGGGCAAGCCTGCACGGAGCCCGGTGAGGCAAAGAACACCTATGGAACGGGCTGCTTCATGCTCCTCAATACGGGCACTGAGATCGTCTCATCGACCTCTGGCCTGTTGACGACTGTTGCCTACCGGTTAGGCGATGAGCCGGCCGTGTACGCGTTGGAAGGCTCTGTGGCCATAGCGGGTGCTCTCATTCAGTGGCTTCGTGACAATTTGGGCATTATCAACTCTGCCGACGAGGTGGAAGGGCTCGCCCATTCGGTCCCGGACAACGGTGGCGTCTACGTCGTTCCGGCCTTCAGCGGGCTTTTTGCTCCGCACTGGCGCGCCGACGCTCGCGGTGTAATCGTGGGTCTCACGAGGTTCGCTAATCGGGCGCACATTGCTCGTGCCGCGCTTGAAGCCGTGGCGTTCCAGGTCAAAGAAGTATTGGACGCGATGCGGGCTGATGGGGCAACCCACCTAACGACTCTGAAGGCGGATGGTGGAATGACGGCCAATGAGTTACTGATGCAGTTTCAAGCAGACATCATTGACCTTCCTGTGGTGCGTCCGCGGATTGTTGAGACAACCGCGTTGGGGGCAGCCTACGTAGCGGGGCTAGCTGTTGGCTTCTGGGAATCACTCGGAGAAGTCAGACTGCAGTGGGCAGTTGACAAGACATGGACACCGAACATGGAGCAATACCATCGAGATGAGCTCTTTGCTGGTTGGCAGAAGGCCGTGACCCGAACATTGGACTGGGTGTAGCTTCAGGGGAGTCTCTCTGTGAAGCGTTGGACCGCGATCGGCACAAGCCGGGCCCTTGGCCCTATCATTCGAACCAATGTCGTCTCTTCCCAACCTTCTCGCTGTCACCAGAATTTTGCTCGCCCCTGTGGTCGTCTGGTTAACGATCGAGTCTTCGGGTCAGGGAGCACTTACGATCGCCGCAGTAGTCTTTAGCGTTGCTGCTGCAAGTGACTTTCTCGATGGTTGGATAGCCCGCAAGTGGAACCTGGTGAGCGAGATGGGGGTCTTCCTCGACGGCACCGCCGACAAGCTGTTGGTGCTGGGCGCGTTGATGGGCCTGTTGATGGTCGATCGAGTATCGGTATGGGCGGCTTTCATCATCCTTGGGCGGGAGTTCGCTGTGGTCACACTGCGCGGCCTGGGCGCCATGAACGGTGCGGTCATGCCGCCTTCGAAGGCTGGGAAACTAAAAGCGAACTTCCAGTTCCTTGCCATCTTTCTTGCACTGTTGAGGACCGGTGAGCCCATTGGCGGCCTGCACTTGGACGAGTGGGTCATGTGGTTGGCTGTGCTGGTGACGGTTTGGTCTGGGTGGGGATATCTGAAGCCGTTCCTAAGGGCGACGACACGGCCGAGCTAGCGGCCGCCGACCTGGCGCTGAGCGGCAGAGAGTGAGCCCGAGTTGGCTACGATTGATCCTTCATGAGCGCTCCCCTCGCACCTCTCGTCGATCGCTGGACGGCCTCGCTCCTTCCGGTTTCGGAGAGTCGAGTTGTCGTGCCCCACGCGCTCCGGGCGTTCCTCCTGGCAGGTCTAGCCAAGAAAGCGTCTGCCCCAATCGTTGCGGTGGTTCCCAGCGAACGGGAGGCGGAGGAGCTCGCGGATGACCTAGCGCTCTTCGTCGATTCAGGGGCTCTGCTTCCGGCCTGGGAGACACTGCCGTTTGAACATATCTCGCCCAACCTTTCGACGATGGCCGCCCGCGCCCATGCCCGGTTCATGCTGCAGCAAGGTGCCGGCGGGACAGTCATTGTCACTTCGGTGAGGGCCGCGACACAGGTCATGTCTCCTAGCACCGTGGCGCCGCTGGAACTCACACCGGGAACGACATTGGGCTTTAGCCACGTCGTTGAAACGTTGGCAAGCTCGGGATATGAACGAGTTCATCGTGTAGAAAGTCGGGGAGAGTTTTCCGTTAGAGGCGGCATCATTGATGTGTATCCAGCTGCGGCTGAGCGACCGTTCCGGGCCGAGTTCTGGGGGGATGAGATTGAGTCACTGCGAGGGCTGAATCCCGGATCCCAGCGATCTGAGGACAAGCTGGATTCGGTGGCGGTGTTTCCTGCTCGTGAGTTTCGCTCTGACGAGCTAACAAGAGCGAGGGCGAAGGAACTGGCAGGCACCTACCTGTGGGCCCAAGCAACGTGGGATCGTTTGGCCGAGGGCATCGGCTTCGCAGGGATGGAGTCATGGATGCCCTGGCTTGTTCCTCAACATTCGATTCTTTCTGAGGGGAACTTCAGAGCAGTCCTTTTCGATCCGGTGCGATGTCAGGCTCGCTCGATGAACCTTCAAGATGAGGAAGCTGACCTTGCTGAGGCCCTAGCCCCGACGTGGGGCCAAGGAGCCCCTTCAGCCGATGCCACACCGCCGCTCTACCTCGATCTCAAAGCAATCTTGTCGGATACAGATGTTCTTCATGCTCCGCCTTTGGCCGCATCCCCTTCTGACTTGGTGTTGAAGGCGGGTGTCCTCGACGCCGAACCTGGTCAAGCAGAATCTCTGGTCCCCGCCCTGAGCGCGCTTGTCGCGGCCGGAACACAGTTGGTATTGGCGATGGACGGGCCGGCTGCGGCCACCCGAGTCGGGCGCCAGCTCTCAGCTGCGGGGTTCGCCTTAGCTGAACAGGATGATGTGTCTGGACGGGAGAACGCCCTGATCGGAAGGGGAATTCATCACGGTTTCGTGTTTGGGGCTGGGAACGTGGCTGTACTCGGGGAGAAAGCTATTGCTGGGCGCCGTCGCGCTCATCGATCGCCGATCCCGCGCGCTCGCGACACAACAACAGGGTTTAGGGATCTTGCGATTGGTGACTACGTGGTTCACCACCGACACGGGATAGGTCGATTTGACGGTCTCGTCACGAGAGCTATCGCTGGGGTCGAGCGCGACTATTTGATTGTTGCTTACGCTGGCGAGGATCGGCTGTACGTGCCGACCGATCAGCTGGCCGCTGTCCAGAAGTACTCCGGAGGTGAGGCACCCAGGCTCAGCCGGATGGGTGGTTCTGACTGGGCCAAGACCCGCGGCAAGGTTCGCCAAGCGGTTGCCGCGGTTGCCGAACATGTCGTGTCGCTACATCGCGAGCGATCACTGGTCCCTGGGCACGCTTTCGCGCCCGATACGCCGTGGCAGCAGGAGGTCGAGGCGAGCTTCCCGTTTGAGGAGACTCCTGACCAACTCATTGCCATCGAGGAGATGAAACGTGACATGGAGAGCGTCCGGCCCATGGATCGGTTGGTGTTTGGTGATGTGGGGTTCGGCAAGACCGAAGTCGCCATACGGGGTGCGTTCAAAGCGGTTATGGGAGGCAAGCAAGTAGCCGTACTGTGCCCCACCACTCTGCTGGCCCAGCAGCACTTCCAGACGTTTACCGATCGGCTCGAGGGATACCCGATTGAGGTTGCAATGCTTTCGCGCTTTCTCACAGCCAAGGGGCGGCGCGAGGTTATCGAAAAGCTTCAGACCGGTGAGGTGGATCTCGTCATCGGAACCCATGCGTTGCTCGGCGAGTCGGTGTCCTTCAAGAATTTGGGTCTGCTGGTCATTGACGAGGAGCAGCGCTTCGGAGTGGCAGCCAAGGATGCCATTCGCCGAGCATCCGTTGGTGTTGACGTCCTGACACTGACTGCCACCCCGATACCTCGAACGCTGGAAATGGCGCTCACTGGCATTCGAGACGTCAGTCAGTTGAAGACAGCGCCAGGGGAGCGTCGGCCAATCCTCACCTACGTTGGACCGTATGACGAGCGGTCGGTAGCGGCAGCGATTCGAAGGGAGATGCTCCGAGAGGGGCAGGTCTTCTACGTGCACAACCGGGTCAGGTCTATTGATATGGCCGTTGCAAAACTTCGGGAGCTGGTACCGCATGCCAGATTCGCGGTGGCACACGGCAAGATGTCGGAGGGCCAGCTTGAGCAGGTGATGCTCGACTTTTGGCGGGGCGATTACGACGTGCTGGTAGCGACCACCATCATCGAGTCGGGGCTCGATCTACCCACTGTGAATACGCTTATCTTGGAGCGATCCGACATGCTCGGCCTTGCCCAGCTGTACCAGCTGAGGGGACGCGTGGGAAGGTCGGACAAGCGAGCATATGCATATATGTTCCACCCTGAGGAGCGAACTCTCACCGAAACAGCGTATCGGCGCCTTCAGGCGATCGGCGAGGCTACCGAGCTTGGCGCGGGTTTCGAGCTCGCGCAGAAGGACCTAGAGATCCGGGGGGCTGGATCGATTCTCGGTGAGGTCCAATCTGGCCACATCGCAGCCGTCGGATTCGATCTCTATGTGAAGTTGGTTAGTGAAGCAGTAAGCGATCTTCAGGGCCTGCCCATGCAACGTCCCGACATCGCCGAGGTCCGAATCGAGCTTCCTGTTGATGCCCATCTACCAGAGTCATACGTTCATGATCAGCTTGCCCGGCTCGAGGCATACAGAAAGTTGGCGGTGGCTGCCACGGCTGCAGCAGTTGACGAAGTGGAGGCTGAATGGCGAGAACGATTCGGCGAATTGCCTCCTGAAGCATCGGTTCTCATCAACATTGCGAGGCTCCGCACTGAAGCTATTCGCGTGGGATTGGAGGAGATCATCGCCCTACGCAATGAGGTGCGGATGGGTCCGGTGGATCTCTCAGCGTCTCAAGAGGTACGTCTGTCGCGTCTAGATAAGCGGTCGGTGCTCAATCCATCAGAGGCAACG
>CAXMPE010000009.1:0-7127 GCA_964195245.1 uncultured Verrucomicrobiales bacterium
CGGTGGCTCCAGCCTCCATCGCGAGCCTCTTGATCAGCTCCAACTCGGCGGGTGTGTCCGTGATGAACTCGTTGATTGCGACGACGCAAGGAACGCCGAACTTGGCGACGTTCTCGATGTGGGCGATAAGGTTTGGCATCCCTGCTTCAAGCAACTCGAGTTGCTCGGTCAGGTAGACCTCGTCAAGCTTTCTACCTCCTCGAACGGGCGGCCCGCCTCCGTGCATTTTCAAAGCTCGAATGGTGGCAACGAGCACCACAGCATCCGGGCGTAGCTCGGAATACCGGCACTTGATGTCGAAGAACTTTTCCATCCCAATGTCAGCACCGAACCCAGACTCGGTGACAACGTAGTCTCCAAGCTTGAGGGCAATCTGGTCGGCAACGATGGAGCTGTTGCCGTGGGCAATGTTGGCGAACGGGCCAGCGTGCACAAGGGTCGCTTGGCCTTCAAGGGTCTGCATGAGGTTGGGCATCAATGCATCCTTCATGAGGACCGTGACCGCACCAGCCACTTTGAGGTCCTCACAAGTGATCGGCTCGCCGGCTCTGTTGAGTGCTACCACCATCTTTGAGAATCGCGCTCGCATGTCCTTGAGACTTGTCGCCAGTGCGAGGATCGCCATGATCTCAGAGGCCACCGTGATGTCGTAGTGTGACTCTCTAGGCACCCCGTCAAGGCGCCCGCCCAATCCAATGATGACGTTGCGCAGGGCGCGGTCGTTCATATCTACAACCCGGTTCCAGCTGATCATGTCAGGGTCGATGTTGAGATGCGTGAGGCCGATCTCAACGAGTTGCTCCGGCGTCTTTTGAGCCTCGTGGTGCAACCGGGCGTCTAGGGCGGCAGCCACAAGGTTGTGGGCCGAACTGATGGCGTGGATATCGCCGGTGAGGTGGAGATTGAAGTCCTCCATTGGGACGACTTGGCTGTAGCCACCTCCTGCAGCACCGCCCTTGATTCCAAAGGTCGGTCCCATTGACGGTTGACGAATACAGGCAATCGCGTTGTGTCCGAGCAGACCGAGCCCTTGGGCGAGGCCGATCGTGGTCGTGCTTTTTCCTTCACCCAGAGGCGTCGGAGTGATGGCAGTGACGTCTATGTACTTGCCGTTGGGCTTGTCGCTCAGGCGGTCTAGCACGTCGAGGTGGACTTTCGCCTTAGACCAGCCGTAGAGATCTATTTCGTCAGGTCGGAGTCCGACGAAGTGTGCGATCTCTGTGATCGGCCTGACTGTTGCCGCTTGGGCAATTTCGAGATCGCTGGGAACAGCTCCCATGGGTACTCCTTATTTGGTCTGGATACTGGCAAGCAGTGGCAGAATGACTGACTCAAAATAACGGTTCTGTTCTCGCGATGTGGCGAAGAACGTGATCGCGTACAGGAAGCCGCCGTCGTCGCTCCCGACGACCATCTTCTCAGAGTTTTCAATCCGCATCCACTGGAGCCCGTTCGCGTCAGTCACCGGTCCAACGTCAACTAGTGGGACATCACCGTCATCTAGGAAGCCGAGGAGAGTCGGCAGGTCTAATCCTGACGCCTTGTCGAAGATGTCGATGCGGAAAGCGACGTCTCCGAGGCCTGGAGCGATCCAGACATTGTCGAAGGGAGAGTCCCATGTTTCGGGGACGGAGACGTCATATTCGACATTCCCGTCTGACACTGCCGCCACGTCACTGACCGGTCCTGGGATCGCTACCGGCAGGATCCACCTCGGATAGTCAAGGTTGGCGTTGCAGGAATCGTCAGGACTAGTACTTGGATCACTGACAAAAGCAAGGGCCATCGACATTGGGCACTCATCGGATGGAATCACTCCGTGGCCCATGTTCTCAAACTCGAATTTGAAGGAGTTTGAGAGCGTCTTTGCAGCCTCAGTCGCCCAGTCCGGTGGGGTAGCTGGATCGAGGGTTCCGCTGACTATCAGGGTAGGAATGTCTGACGAGATCGCCTCATCCTCGATCATCCCAGCCGTCCCGGTGTCATTCCAGATACGGCAGACAGCGTTGTAGAAGCTAGGTATCTCGGATTGAGGTACATCGGCGGCGGCCAGAGCAGCGGCCACATCTGCCTCGGGATTGAATGGTGTTTCGTCATGACAGCGCACCGACATGTGTTGTCCGATATCGAAGAACGCTTCGCTAGTGAGGTCGTTGGAGAGCATGGACTCGAACGCTGTGAAGTCGCCGTCTCGTGCTGCGTCGAGCATATCCGGAATCGTCCCGATTGATGACGTTGAGTACAGGGTGCCGAGGACTGTCTGGTAGAAGCCGTCGCCATCGATAAGGACGTCGTATACATCGCCTGAGAGCCAGTCTGTGCCCTGAAGAAGCACGGGATTCTCATTCAGTGTGTTGGTGAAGTCGACGAAGTCGGCCCGTATGTTGGGGAAGGCTGCGCTGCAGTCCCGGTCGGCCTCGCAAGCCGACCACAGGGCCGACATGACCCGTTCGTCTAGGGCCGGGTGGGCTATCTCGGTATCAATCTGCGGTGGCACTACTCCATCGATGATGACCGAACGAATCCCCTCGGGATGGTCGCGCATGGTCGTTAGGGCCAGTCGGGTGCCATAGGAGATGCCGAATAGGTTCCATTCGTCATAACCCATAGCCAGTCGAAGCGAGGCCAAATCGGCTGCCGAAGCCGCAGAGTTGTAGAACCTAGTCCTCGCGCCGTCTGCGACTACTCGTTCATGGCATTCGGCAATGGCCGCGCCGTATTCAGCCATGTACTCAGTGTCAGTGAGGTCATCGTCTAGAAGGTCAAAGTCGACGGCGGTCACCTCAGGGCATCCAAGGTTGGGCTCGGAGAACCCGACACCACGCTGGTCATAGACAATCACGTCTCGTTGGTCGAGGAACGGAGCCACAAGATCCTCGAAGGAGTACTGGATGGTTGCCAGGGTGCGGCCGCCCGGTCCACCATCGAGATAGATCACTGGGTCGGGCTGAGAGTCATCTGCGGTCGATACGAACACCGCCACGGCCAGCGAGATCATCGGACCCTCCGGTGCGTCAGGATTCTCTGGTACATCGACTCGCCCGCAGACGGGGTGGGTGTCATCCGGCACAGTGAAGGGACAATCCGTCTCTACGAAGACCCCCTTGAAAGCGCTTGTTTCAGTTTGGGTCGTGGTGGTGGTGTCCGTTGACTCCGTTTCTTGGGTTGTGGCCGGGGGCTCAGTCGTTGTTGACGTCGACGTTGCTGTGCAGGCACTGGCAACGAGGGCGAGTGCGACGATGATTCGTAGGCTGCGCTTCATGGACAACTCCGGAAATACGAAGGGCACAGGATAGACAAACCTGCCCACATCGTGATGGGAAGTCCGCGTTGCGCGTCCTTCACCTGCGTGCGACCAGGCGGAAGACCTCGCCGCCCCACGTTGTGATGTAGAGCTCACCGTTGGAGTCAACGCCGAAACTTGTTGGCTGTCCGAACTGGCCTACGTCCTCAGTCCAGTCGAGCTCATCGGTGACATCTCCGTCGGAGTAGACGAAACTCCGAAGCCATCCCGCGCACCAATCCGAGTAGAAGTAGAACCCATCGAGCTCGGGAATAAGCGAACCTCGGTAGACCCTTCCGCCGGTGATGGAGCAGTTCCCGTTCGCGTGGGAGTACTCCAGGACTGGTGGTGTGAATGCTTCGAGGTCGCACCCGAAAGCAAAGCAGTGCAAACCTTCTACCTGAACCCATCCGAGGTTGCTGCCGCCTTCGTCCAGAGAAAGGATGTCGACTTCCTCCCAGTTGGAGTGACCGACATCACCAATATATATCGAGTTGGTCTCTGGGTCGATCGAGAAGCGCCAAGGATTCCGCAGCCCGTAGGCCCACACCTCAGGTGCTCCGTCGAGACCGTCGGCAAAGGGGTTGCTTGGCGGGATTGCGTATGGTGCGGCGCCGTCGACATCGAGACGAAGGATTGAGGCCAAGTGAGTGTTGGGATCTTGTGCATGTACCTGGGCCGCCCCGCCCTCGCCCAGTGAGAGGTATAAGTAGCCGTCGGGACCAAACTCCAGCATGCCGGCGTTATGGCGCACCGTCGGCTGGACGAAGTGCATCATCTGTGTCCCCGATGTCGGGTCGGCCAGATTTGGGTCCTCACTCACACTGAACTCGAAGAGCACAGAGTTGTCGTCCTTTTGGGTGTAGTAGACGAAGAAGCGTCCGTTGCTCGAGTAGTCGGGGTGGAACGCGAAGCCAAGCAACCCTTGCTCGATGCTGATGGCATTGACGATTGAGCGCAGGTCGAGGAACGGAGTCTCCAGCCGCCCGAGCTCGGGATCGATGATGACGACGTACCCGTACTGTTCCATCACAAACAGGCGGTCGTCTCCAGCGGGAGATACAACAAGGTTGGGCCGATGAAAGTCGTCAGCAACTAACTCAAGCGCCAGCCCCTGAAGCTCAGGCAGCGCCTCAGTAGTGGTGGTAGTCGGAGCGACCGTCGTGGTACTAACAACAACCGAGGTCGAGGGGGCTGGGCTTGGGGCTTCAGTTGTGGTTGTGGTTGTCGTTGTTGTTGAGGTGGTTGTTGTCGAGCTGATTTGCGTTGCACAAGCGCCAACCACCAACAACAACCCAAGTAACGATAAGCGAACGGGGCTAGGCAAGGGTGATCTCCAGAGAGCGGTTGAATGTGGCCTCAAAGAACTGAGTTCGCTTGGACATTCGAACGATATCAGGAAGCTCAGCAAGTCCTGTGAGGGCGAGCCTGACCACCGACCCGTCGTCATGAGCCATGAGTTGAGTGAGGTCACCGTCTCGGGTGATATCTAGTGAATCCGCGAGTTGGAGCGCCGCGCACATCTCGTCCAGTCTCGTCCTCTGTCCCTTCGCGAGGGATGCGTAGGGAGGGAACGAGATCTTGGTGCGCCCGCCTTTCTGGCCGTACACCATGGCCAATATCATGGCCCGATCCGTGGGCGAAAGGCCTCGCAGCGAAGCGTTCTCGATGAGATAGGCGGCGTGTCGATGGGCTCCAGAGGTTGAGATGGCTCGTCCCACCGAATGAAGCCGAGCAGCCGTGTCGATGAGTTCGGCCTCATGACGGGTAAAACTCAGAAGCTGGGGGAGTTGGTCGAGGAGCAGCCAGACAAGGCGAGCCGTCTGGTAGGCGTGCACGGGGTCAGGATCGAACTGATCTACAAGAGCCTGCACCGACCTGGCTCGGATGTCGTCACCGAGGGGTTGGGGTATGTTCAGCTTCTCGAAGATGACACCGGCTCGGAGGCCCCAATCTGAAAGAACCAACTGCTCTCCGTTCAACGTTCTCAGGGTTTCTGAGAGGATGGTGCCAGCGATCGGCAAGTGAAGAGCGCGGGCAGGATCCACTCCTTCTAGATCTATCCGATCCCCGGTTGACAAAGCGCCCAAACGGCGGGTAGCCCCCTCTATATCGGAGCGCTGCAAGGTGGTTTGATTGAGAGAAAGCGGGACCCACGTGGAGTGTCCTCGCGAGATGTAGTCGCCAATAGCTCGCACAGTTCCGCCTACGCCGATGATCTGGTTTGGGGTTGGAGGGAGCGACATCGCCGCAAGGCTCGACCTCACGATCTC
The DNA here is from genome assembly GCA_964195245.1 of uncultured Verrucomicrobiales bacterium. GTDB lineage: Bacteria > Actinomycetota > Acidimicrobiia > Spongiisociales > JAENVV01 > CAXMPE01. The sequence continues at coordinate 5,557 of CAXMPE010000009.1, forward strand.
TCTTACCTTTGTCTCGTCCCGGCTAGATAGGAGTTCAGGACGACCAATCTCGGCATTAAGGAGAGACACACCCAGCTTCTCGGAGAACGTCTGAGGCGAACCGCCTTGTGAACCGTACGCTAGCTCCAGACTGCCGCCCCCGAGGTCTATGAGGACTTGGTTCTCTCCATCGAGGACAATCGACGCTATCGCCCCTCGGTATGAGAGCCTCGCCTCGTGTTGGCCCGAGATAATCTCGACCGGGAAGCCAATTGCCTGTTCGATCCTGGCCACGACCTCTTGGCCGTTAGTGGCCTCCCGAAGAGCCGAAGTCGCTACGCAAAAGAGTTCACTTGCTCCTGCACGTTTTGCCGTGGAGGCGAGTCGGATAGCGGCCGAAAGTGAGCGTTCGACCTCAGAAGGTGGGAGATATCCGTGTTCTCCAACAACACCGCCAAGGTGCAACATTTCACGATCCTTATCGGCTGTGGACAGGCCGCCATCGGGAGTGACGTCTGCTACCAAGAGTCGAAACGAGTTGGATCCGAGATCAAGCACAGCAACGCGCATTTCAGCCCAAATCCTCAGGTGTATCTAGGGAGCGCCAACTCGCTCCGTCTTCTCCCCACGATCTCCACTCCGACTCCTCCACCGTTCTAACCGAGGTGCCTCCTAGGGCAGACCGAACGGAGCCGCCGTCTTCCAACTCCGTTTCGAAGGCTTCGAGCAGGGACACGGGGTACCAAGCGCATGTGATCTGATCCCAGCCCTGATCTCGGGGGATAACTGGAGATTTGTCAGCCAAGTTGAGGATGTGCTGAAGCGTTGATGGCCGAATGTGCGGCTGATCGGTCGCTACCACGATGACATCGCTCTGGGTTGCAACCATGGCTGCAACGATGCCGGCCAGCGGCCCGCGGTGGGACTCGCCAAGGTCCGCGAGATACTCAACTCCTCGCACTTGACCGCTGGCTCTGCCTACCACCAGAACCTGGTCACAGACCTCTCGTAACGCTGTGGTGACATGCTCGAGCATGCTGGCTCCGTTGACCAGCACCTGCGCTTTGTCCCTACCCATACGAACAGAGCGCCCACCAGCCAGAGCAACCCCCACGGTGTCAGTCATGGGAGCGACACAGGTCGGTGCTGGGCCACCCACTCCACCATTCCGCCGTTGAGTTCGGTTATATGTGTGAACCCGAGACTCTTCATCGAGCGAACCGCCTCTTCGGTCGAGGGGTTAGAACGACCGTAGACCAGATGGTGATCATCGGGATTGAGCTCTTCGAGGAAGCTTGCGAAGTCTTCGTCAAGAGCGTCCAAGTTGATTGCATCTTCGATGAATCCCGTAGCCACCTCTTCGGCGGTTCGAAGGTCCAAAAGGACGACACCAGGGTCGCCCTTGGCTTGAGCGATCAGCTGGGAGAACCTAGCCACGTCTACCCGTTCGAAGCTCGTCTCTTCAAGGTTCGCACCGCATGCTGCGGCGCTGAGACTGACGACCAGCAGGATGATGACCAACCTTCTGGGGGGCTTTCGCGCCACTCTTCTACGCCTGCTGGTCGGTCCGATTCTCCGAGGGTCTGATGCGC
>CAXMPE010000010.1:0-4961 GCA_964195245.1 uncultured Verrucomicrobiales bacterium
GGTGAGGTCTCGACTCTCGTCGAGGGTGCCCATGGCCCCGTGATTGTCGGCGCCGTGCTGATCGCTCTCTGGAGCGGGGCTCGAGCGTTCCGAGTCCTCAACGAAGCACTTTCCAATATCACCGGTGTGCGCGACCACCGCAACTGGCTGCACAGGAGAGCCCTCAGCTCTGGGTTTACGGCTGCCTTTGCCATCACCCTGGTGACAAGCTCGCTCCTGCTGGTAGCCGGAGATCCGATCGGTACCTGGCTCGCAGACGAAGCAACGCTCAGTGGCCTTGCCCGGTTGTGGAATCTCTTGAGCATCCCCCTCGGCGGTCTCATTCTGGTTGTGTTTCTCTGGTCATTCTTCAAGTGGGGGGTGGCAGCGCCGCTCAAAAGAGCTTGGTCCGCCGCATTCTTGGGCGCTCTAGGCATCCTTCTCGTGTCACTCGCCCTCCGACTCTTGCTCCCGTTCGTGGGCAGCCGAGGGAGTCTGGCGGTACTGGGAAGCGTGGCGGCGCTCCTGCTCTGGATGCAGGCGATTGCCTGGGTCATGCTTGCCTCGGCATCATTCATGGCAGAACACAACGGGATCGAATCCGAAGAGTCGTAACCAACAAACCTATCAATACTGACGATTGCGCTTAAGCGACGAATGGTTAACCTTTTCGTTCCAGCAGCAAAGTTCGAGATGCGTTCAGACAGCGGAGGGGGGCCTGTGCGACGACTATCCATTCTTTCAGTATTCATAGTCCTATTCGGGCTGTCGCTCCCTGCTTCAGCAGACGTGCCCCTTGGTGAGTTCGTGTTCCCTCAGGACCCCGAAATCACTGAGTTCTATCCCACCTTCAACGCCCCGAAACCAGACGGTCGGCGCCACAAGGGGATCGACCTGTCGGCCCCTAAGCTGAGTCCTGTGTTTGCCGTGGCAGACGGGGTGATAACCACGATGGGCGCAGGTCGCCGTTCGGGAAACATCATTAAGATCGACCACGGAGGCGAGGTTCAGAGCTGGTACCTCCACCTGAACAATGATTCACCGGGGACCGACGACGGCCACGGTGGCCGAAGGTGGGCCTTCGCTCCCGGGCTTGAGGAAGGCTCGCAGGTGTTGGCTGGCCAATTCATCGGATATGTCGGCGACAGCGGCAACGCTGAAGGAACGTCACCGCACACACACTTCGAGCTCCGCATCAACGGAGTCGCCGTTGATCCTTACCGCTACCTGCTGGAAGGCTGGAACGCTTGGTGGGACGAAGCCACCACGCTCCTCCATCTGTCAGATCGGCTGATGGAGAGCGGAGCCATTGACTTCTTCCTCGCTACCCAACAGCAGGGCAAGCTCAGTCGCGACGCCTAGCTGCCCGAAGACAGAGCTTTCGCAAGCTCGACGATCGTCCTGACACCGAAGCCGGTCCCACCCTTGCGGATATATCCACTTACTGCGGTCGACCACGCTGGCCCTGCAATATCGAGATGGACCCAAGGGACATCCCCTGTGAACTCGGCCAGCAGAAGAGCTGCGGCAATGTGTCCTCCGTACTTGGTTCCTGTGAGGGTGTTCTTCATATCAGCAATATCCGAGTCAATCATTTTTCGATGATCCTCTGGCATCGGTAGACGCCAAAGGCGCTCGCCTGCCTGCTCCCCTGCCGCCAGGACCGCAGCCATAGCTGTCTCGTCTCGACCAAACGCTCCAGCAAAATAGTCACCTAGAGCGATGTGGCAGTGGCCAGTTAGCGTTGCGAGGTCAACGATCATGTCGGGCTCTCTCTCAACCGCCAGACTGAGTGCATCTGCCAGAACCAGCCGTCCTTCAGCGTCGGTGTTGAGCACCTCGATAGTCTTGCCATTGCGAATCGTAAGCACGTCACCCGGTCGCGTTGCTGACCCGGAAGGAAGGTTCTCAGTCAGAGGCGTGATTGCTATGACGCGCACACCCAGTTCGAGTTCCGCAATAGCCCTAAACGCTGCCAACACGGCAGCGGCCCCTGCCATATCGTCCTTCATTGCCATCATCGACGCAGGCGGTTTCAGCGAGAGGCCACCGGAATCAAACACGATCCCCTTCCCGACGATTGCGAGCGTCTTTGAATAAGCCTCGGGCGTGTAGGTGAGCTCCACCATGCGAGCCCCTCGGTCGGACCCAGCATTGACACCAACGAGTCCACCAAACCCACCAGCTTCTAGCTCAGCGTTACCCATGATCGAGACATCGACGCCCAGCTGTTTGGCTATCTCGGCCATTCGATCTGCCAGCGACTCTGGCGATTGGTCTGCCGGGGTCTCGTTGACGAGGTCGCGGGCCCACAGTTGCATATCGACAACAGTCTGAGCCGCGGACAGCTCTTCAGCGCTTGGCTCCCCTGCGAAAGAGAGCACAGGAGCAGGCTTTTCGTCTGCAGTCTTGTAACGGTTGTATTGATAGGCTCCAAGCGCGAAGCCCTGGGCTACTTACGTCAGGGCACCGTCTACATCCACCATGTGAAGGGTGGTCGAAACCTGGCCCTTTGCAGTGGCACCTAGCGACCCCGCAGCCTGTCGCAGTAGCTCCGCATCGACCTCAGAGCCAAGCCCGACGGCGTACAGTCGGTCATATCCGCCAAAGAGCGGAATAGTCGCCACGCTTCCAAATGCGCCCTTGAATTCAAGAGCCTCGAGCGCAGCATCGAGCGCTTCTTCATCAACGAGGCCACCAGTTGGCGCGAGCGCCCTGTCAGAAAATACTCCAACCGCAAGGCTTCCACTCATAATCTCAATCACTCCTAGCTACAGCGTGAGAGCAAGTCTAGAAGCCAATGCTAAGCAGCGATGGAAACCAGAACCCGACCTAAGGCGATAGCACCAAGCGAAGTCAGTACGGCAAGGTAGGAAAGCCCCGTCGCAGCCATTATTCCCTCGTAACCCTCTTCCTTGATCGAATACCACACGCCAACCATGAGCAGCACGCTGGTTCCCGATAGAAGGCCAAACGCGGAGGTTAGGGTCACGTTCCCAGTTCCGATACCGCCACCAAAGGCGACCATTCCGGCGTCCAACACCAGACCTAATATTCCTGCGATGGCGAGTCGTTTGAGCGCCCATCGGGGAAGCCTCGGATCCACCAGATACCAATGGCCGAGCAACATTTCGGAGGTGACTCCTCCCAGAGCGATCGCACCCGTAGCGATCATGAGGGGGTTGAGACTGTCCAACGACACCGCTAGAAAGCTCAAACCCGACAAGATCAGCAGCCCCACGGCGTAGCTCGCCTTGCTGGCAAGCGCACCGGACAGAACCAGAGAGACGAGCCCGATAACCCCCCATACGCCCGCGAAAGCTGCCGCAAAGCCAACGAACACAGTCGACCCCACAGCGGTCCAGACGAAGCCAGGTCCCACGATCTTCCAGCGAACGATCGCAGCTGTGGCGAAGGCCATCCCGCCGGCCCACATGGCCAACATCAAGATGGGTGACAGATCGACGCTAAACAGTTCAGTCATATCTTCGACGAGGCCCTTTGTGGCCGATCCGACCGCGAGCAACCCACCGAGCGTTGGGTTGACGTACTCTCAGTCGCGGCCATCGCAATCCTCCTCTGCGGACGAGATAGTAGGCCGTTGCGTTAGGCCTGCGATCGGACAAAACTGCTGGGATGGAGTCGATGATTGTCTTGCCGTTCAAACAGGAGGACCCTGACGTTCTCAGACGGACAATCGACATCGCCACACACCATCCTTCGATTGGCCGAGTTCAATTGATCGGCTCCGAGCCGAACAGCACATACGACGTTGCCCTGAGAGCCGCCGGGGCAGCTGCGGCTCAGACATCGACCACCGTGGAAGTGAGCCTGCAGGAACGTATTGGGCAATACCGATCAGGTAAGGGAGACGCCATGCTGACGGGACTCAAAGCGTTCCTGGAGCAATCTGACCATCAGCGGCTGCACTTCTATGACACCGACATCGAGACCTTCGGACCTGACTGGATAGATCTCGCAGAGGCCGGCCTCGACGAGGGAGCCCATGTCGCCCGGCACTACTTCCACCGCCCGAGCACTGATGCCCAGATCACTTGGCATATCACCCGGTTAGGGGCAGCGCTGAGCTGGCCCGGATCACTGTTCCCCCATATTCGCCAACCGCTCGGTGGAGAGCTCGCGCTCACCCGGGACGCTGCCGCGTTGCTGTGGCAAGATCAAGATGTTCGCCGCGAGTCCGACTGGGGAATCGATACCGCTCTGACGTTCGGCATGTGTCGCCATCAATTAGCAGTCTCGGAAGTCTTCGTTCCCCAGGGCAAAGTGCACGGGTTCTACGACGGGCTCGCAGATCTTCGGATCATGCTGATTGAATGCTTCGGTGTTATTCAACGGCTCGCCAACAAGCAGCTGCCGTCAGCGACCAGAGCTGACTACAGGGTGCAGCCATCAGAGCCCCCAAGCCCGAGCATCACCGACATTGTGGCTTACGACGACACAAAAACGCGACAACTCCTCGCACAGCCGCTCTCAGCAGCCGAAAGCTTCCAGCTTCATCAGCTTCTGGGCATCAAGGCCACACACTGGCCTGCAACTCATGAAATGGACGACGGCTCCTGGAGCGACTTCCTGCGGATCGCCCTCTTGGAGCTCGATATCCAAGAGGCGGGAGCTGCAGACCTGCTCTTTCGGGCTTGGTCCGGGCGAGTACTCTTCCACACCCTTGTAAACGTCCCGAAAGGCTTTGGGCCGGCGCAACAAGCGCTCCAAGATGTAATCGAGAGCCACACGAACACAATCACTCGGTAGACTTTCAGCCATGCAAGTAGCAGTCATCCCACCAGCCGGGTCAGGGACCCGCCTCCGGCCGTTCACCCGGAATATCGCCAAACCACTCTTGCCGATTCTCAACAAGCCCATCGTGCAATACGTGGTCGAGGAGGCCGTGGCCGCGGGACTCACGGAAATCGTGTTCGTCCTAGGCCCCGATCGAGCGGTACTTGATCACTTCATAACGGGTG
>CAXMPE010000011.1:0-4675 GCA_964195245.1 uncultured Verrucomicrobiales bacterium
TCATCATGACAACACTCACTAAGGACTTTGATACAGAACAGTCCACCACACAACCAACACTCATGCTCCCACAGAAATTGGGGGACAAACTCTGGGCTCCCATGTTGGCCATGGCGCTCATGGCTTTCACGGTGGGATTCATCATCCACCTGATCAAGTCGGGCGTGGTGGCCGACGGCGGCGACGCAGCCGAGGTCGCCCAACTGGCCAACTATGCAACGGCGGTCATGTTCATCGGATTCGCTTCGGTGTTTTCGGGCGTTGCCTTCGCCATTGCCCGAATCCTCGGGGTGTTCAGGACAGGTGGAGGCGCGATGCAAATCAGCACCAAGAACCCTGCCGTGACCCTGAAGATGCCTACTACAGGCAAGGCCTTTATTGGCCTAATGGCCATGGGCATGATGCTTATCCTCGGTGGAGTGATTGGACACTTCATCGTTGGTGCCCAGGTCGGCGGGGCTATGTCGCTTGAGGACGCAGAGGTGCTCGGGATTCAGCTTGAGGCAGTGCGACGGCTAGGAGTTTCCTTCTACCTCCTTTCCATCTCCCTTGGGCTAGCCACCATTGTGACGGTGCTGCGATTCCAGTCGTTGCGAATCAGAGAGTTAGCTAACTGATCAGCCAAGCCGCTGCTGGGGCTCCCCTCCCCAGGGCAGGGTCCCAGCAGCACCCGATCTTGCGATACCCGCCTGAGCGAAGGCGGGTATCCTCGCGCTGGTGATTGGTATCAACTCCCCAAACCTCGACTCATGGATTCCCGCAAACGTCCCCGGCCTCTCCGCTCCCTTCACTTACGAACTCATCAAGGGTGGGCACTCGAATCTCACCTACAAGGTCACCGATGCCAAAGGCTCAGCGGCTGTCCTGCGCCGCCCGCCCACCGGCAGCATCCTCGCCACGGCGCACAACATGGAGCGAGAGCACAGGATCATCTCAGCTGTGGGACGGACGCCGGTTCCGGTACCTCGGACACTGGCAGTTTGCACCGACCTGGACGTGAACGATGCTCCCTTCTATCTGATGGAATACGTAGTAGGCGATGTCTTGCACGACGCATCTTTTGTGGAACCCGTACTGCCCGATCGAGACTCCCGACACGCGTTGGGAATGCATGTAGTGGAGGTCCTCGCTCAGTTGCACGGAACCAACCCCAGCGACATTGGTCTCGGTGACCTCTCTCGACCCGGCGGCTATGTGGAGCGGCAACTGAAGCGTTGGAAGCGCCAATGGGACTCTTCCAAACAGCGCGAGATCCCCGACATGGAAGCCGCGTACGCAGGTTTGGTCGCAAGGCTGCCAGACCAGCAGTCGGTGAACATTGTTCATGGCGACTATCGACTGGGGAATATGCTGGTGAGTCCCGCCGGTCGGATCGCTGCGGTTTTGGATTGGGAACTGTGCACACTCGGCGATCCACTCGCAGACCTGGGGTACCTCCTGAACACTTGGGCAGGCGAGGGCGAGGACGCGCCCGAAGGGATCGGGATGGCACCCACCAGTGTTGGAGGGTTCCCGTCTCGAGAAGAAATGGTTGATGCCTACGAAGCTGCCACTGGTATCGATGTGATTGGGATCGAGTACTACCGATCTTTCCAATATTGGCGGCTGGCAGCGATCATTGAGGGGGTATACGCCCGCTACCTGCAAGGGGCCATGGCAGACACCGATGCCGACATCGCCGAGTTTGGCCTTAGGGTGGTGCAGCTTGCTGGAGATGCCGTCCGAATGCTTGAGGCCTTGGAACAATGAAAGTGACTGTTTGCCAACTTACCAATGTCGGCGGGGTGGTCCCAGATGAATGGACCGACCTGACGCGACATATTGAAGAAGAGGACTCCGACCTCCTCGTTCTACCCGAGATGCCGTTCAACCGCTGGCTGGCGGCGGACTACTCGGTCGATCAGGCGCAGTGGGACGAAGCCGTGGAGATGTCTGCCGAGTGGCTCGATCTGCTGCCGGACTTTCCAATTGTGATGGTGGGTACTCGCCCAGTTGTGGAGGCAGGCGTCAACCTGAATCGGGGTTTCAGCACCAATCTCGGGTCCGTCAACGATCTGCACGCAAAGCGATACCTTCCCGACGAGTCGGGCTACTGGGAAGCTCGCTGGTACCAAGCTGGAACCGAGGAACTCGCTCCTTTCGATGTGGCCGAAACAAGCGCGGGTATGCAAATCTGCTCGGAGCTTTGGGTCCTCGGCGACTCTCAAGCGCTCGGAGCCGCTGGCATCGATCTCCTCTTGATCCCTAGAGCAACACCGCACTCGACGCTTGACGGCTGGCTCGCTGCGGGTGTGGTATCAGCCAAGGTTGCCGGTGCATTCTGTCTCTCTTCCAACCTCTATCGGCCTCGGGGCGGCGGGACCGATCTCGGCGGGATGGGCTGGATCATTGATCCCGACGGAGCCGTTTTGGCAACTACGGACGTCGGCAACCCGTTCGTCACGATCGACATCGATCTTGACCTAGCAACAGCAGCGAAGTCCACCTACCCAAGGTACCTCTACTAGCTGCGGCAGGACTTCTGTCTGGCAGCATTAGCTCTGAGAACTGCTCAACCAAGAGTCGCAGCCAGCTGAGCCGCCCACCGCTGCTACCTTTGCGCCCGCATGGACATTCACACGCCCTCCGGTCAGAACCCTCCCAAGAACGGGTCTTCCAAGAAGACCCTGCGAGATCTCGTCGACGAACAGGACACCTCCGCAGCAGCCAACAGCTTCCTTACACCCAAACCTGGGTCCGACGGATCAGCCCTTCGGCTCGCCTTCCCAGGACAGGAACAACTGGCCAGCTTCGTGGCGGCGCACTATCAGACCCTTTTCGTGGGGTTAAAAGGCCTCGGGAAACTGAAACTCATCGCAGGGGGTCCCCTACAAACCAAGCGCCTCTATGCCGTAGGACGCTCTGCTGCGCCCGATCTCCTATTCGAGACGACAGAAGGTCAGATTGTCGTGGTCGCGTTGCACCGAGACCCGCCGATAGATATCCGACTCAATCTCGGAACTGAGCTGGAAGTCATCCAAGCGCTCCACGGCGAAGCTCGAGGGATCATCATCACTCCAACGGTGCGGGGCCCCATCGCAAAGCGCATTTCCGACTACAACGCCGAAGTTCGAACTGACTTCCAAGTCGATTGGGTGCGCTACACGATCAACATGGAGATCGACGCCCGCTAACAGCCTGCAGGCCGTCACTGCTAACGCGAAGCCATCTTTAGGCCCTCTTGGGGCGTCCACCAAGAGACCGCCAACGCTTCTCGCTCAGCGTTCAGTTTCACGACTGTCACCCGCGAGAGCTCGACCCGGTACAGATGGAAGTCACCCGACTCTGAGGCAGGGAAGTCCTGCTCGGCGCTCCATTTCCCGATTTCCGAGGGGTCAAGCACCTCGACAGCTCGGCCGGAGAATGTTGTATCACCGTCCCATCCATCGCGGTTTGGACCTGGATCAACTGAGCCGCTGTGGACGGAGATACGAGAGTCACGACCAATGTCCTTGGCTTTCTGCGCTCCTGGCATCGAGCCGAAGAACACTTGGCCAAGGCAGAACTGAAGCTCCGTCCCACTCAGTCGAGGAGAGCCATCTCTTCTCAAGGTAGCGAGGACTTTGTGCGAGTTCAGGTCGAGGAACCTGCGCGCCAGTTCAGCAAATTCTGATTCAGCCAACGCGAACTCACTCCAAGACGCCATGGCCTAACGTTAGTAACCACCCTGCGTCTTGAAGCCAACACATCGCTCTGCTCGCGGTCGCCTTTCGGACCGGTGACCGATCGTTACACTTTGCAAGCCGTGACTCTCCCTACGCAGAGGCCTTTCCTCGACACTGATCTCTACAAGCTTCAAGACGCCCTATCCGGTTGGATACTGGAGGCGGGTGACCTCGGCTACTGCCACCCCGGCGATCTGCCACATCGTATCTACAACGGGATCAGGGGCCGGTTCGATCTGGGCGACATCGTGAAGCTTTGGGAGGTCGACTCGACAATTGTCGGAATCGTCGTCGTTCAGCCGTCTTGGAACGGTTTCGACGCCTTCACTTCCCCCAGGTACCGGGGGTCAACCCTTGAAGGGGAACTCATCACTCAGGGTTACCAAATCTCCCGCCGGATTATGGATGCGGTCGGACACCTTGATCAGCCAGTGATGGCCGACGCGCATCATCGAGACGCTCTGCGGATCAACACCCTAGAAGTGAGTGGCTTCGTCAGGGACAACCATGCCATGAATATCACTGAGATCGACCTCTCTGAGCATCAAGAAGAGCCCCGTCTGCCGCTCGGGTTCTCAGCCCAACCTGCCCAACCTGGCGACTTCGCCGGCCTGGCCGAGGTCCACAACGGTGCGTTCGGCTCCAACTGGACTCCCAAGCAATACCAACAGGAAGTCATGCTCAAGCCAGGGTACAGACCACAAGACGAGTTAGCGATCACGGCAATCGACGGCACATTCGCTGCCTTTACAAAGACTTGGCTGGATCCGATCAACAAGGTTGGCTTATTTGAACCAGTTGGGGTCCATGCTGATTTCCACAGGAAGGGTCTCGGCAAAGCGCTGATGCTCCTAGGGCTGCAGCACATGAGAGACCAAGGAATGAGATCCGCATTGGTTTGTCACAACACCGACAACGCCGCATCCACCGCTTTGTACGAATCAGTCGGCTTCAGGACCAAGCACAAGGTC
>CAXMPE010000012.1:0-4908 GCA_964195245.1 uncultured Verrucomicrobiales bacterium
GTGGAGAGCAGACCGCCAGCGAAGAACGCTGCAGTTGCCACCATGCTGGGTACGTTGAGGCTGGCGATGCCGGTGATGGTGTGTCCAGAGGTGCAACCTCCTGCGTATCTCGTGCCGAATCCGACTAGGACGCCTCCAAGCGCTAACCGCACAAGTCCGCCGGCAGTTGCGGCCGCCGGTGGAAGAATCTCGAGTGGTGTTGTGGTCAGGTATTGAGCGCCTGCGAAGGAACCCAAGAGGAGACCGGCTACGAAGACCAAGTTCCAGGAGTGGTCTTTCCAGTTATGGAGTCGGAGGTACTCCGGCTTGGCGTTCGGCAAGCAGATGGCTCCTAGATGCCGAAGCGACGAAGAGAGACCAAATCGCCGGCCGACAATCACGTAGAGAGCTGGGACCATCAGCCCGATGACTATGCCAGACGCCCACGGCGCCCACGGGTCGAAAAACACTTCTCTCATCGAAATCCTTGCCTTTCTTTGGACGTGCCTTTCGGCCGAATCGTCCTCGATCGGGCTGATCGTCGCACGCTTGCCGTCATCGTGCAAGCAATTTCAGGACATTTGTCCGGTCATTTACCTCGAGCGAAGAACGTCAGCAGCAAAAGGACGGCCGGGATCCCGAAGACTGAAAGGTTGTCTAAGGGCCAAATAGAGAACTGCTGTAGGAGCCCCGCCACCACAAGTCCGAGCAGAAGTGCGATGAACATGGCCACTCCTAGAAGGCCGCCGCTGCGGGCCCGACGAGCGATCATGAGGACTAACCCGGCCAAGACTACCGCGGTCGCGATGAGCCCAAGAACGATGGGGCTTGAGAGAGGGTCGCCGTCGAAGCGGATAAAGGCCGTTGCCGTACAATTGGCTCCGTCACCGGCGTGATCTGCACGAGCTTGGTAGAGGCCGTTGACGACGTCTCGCCCTCCTGGAACGACTGCCCAGAAGTCGTCCATGGCGTAGTCGCCAGAGTTGGACGAAACGTTATCGTCGTTCGGGTGACCCCAATCTTCGACAGTAACCCATGATGGCCCGATCCGGACTTGTACCTTCCCTGAATGATTGCGGTTGTCGCCAGGGGACGCACCAGCCCATTTGGCGATTTCGCCCTCGGTTTTGGGCACCACGATGGGGTTGGACCGGGTGTCATTGAAAGGGCCATAAGAACCAGCAGAATCCATCAAGAAATCGACGGAACCTGAACAACCACCAGTGACGTCTGCGCGGACTGGCTGAGCTGAACTCAGCATGGAGACGACGAGTAGCAGGGCTACGAGCGCCCAGAGCCAGAGGTGTGGCAGCGCTGTTGAGCGTGTGCGGATCATTGAAACTCCCCAAATCGTTATCAGCGATCCTACCCGTGCCCCGGCGGGGTTGCGGTGGAGAGAGGTACGGGGCTTGCCGGCGCAAACCTGAACCTAGACCTCCACCTAGACTCGCGCGCACTAGGTCTAGGTTCAAGGTTCAGGTCTAGGTTTCTTCGGGTACCGGGAGAGGGACTCGAACCCTCACGTCCTAAGGACAACGGATTTTGAGTCCGTCGCGTCTACCATTCCGCCACCCCGGCAGGTGGGGTGTGAATCGTAGCTAACAGGCGGAGAAAGGCGAAGACGATGCGGAAGCTAGAGCGCACCCTGTTTCGTCTCAGTGACTCGATCATCGAGGCCGAAGCGGACCTCGCGGCTGTTGCTGATGAACTGCGAGTTCATCGGGAAATGCACGACGACGCCAAGCACAATGCTGCGGCAGGCCACGCCGAGGACCGAGTGGCCTTCGGGGAGATCAAGGGAGACAGAGCTAGGTTCGAGAGAGCTGTGGAGCAAGCTGCGGAGCGTCTTGAGAGGCTACAGGTTCGCCGAGACGATCTGTTGGCGAAGCTGGAGTCGTCCTAATGGGCACGCTGGCGATCCTTGACGGCCACTCTTTGGCCTACCGGGCGTTCTACGCGTTGCCCGAGGAGCTTGTCACGTCAAGCGGCCAGACGACCAACGCGGCCTTGGGCTTCGTTCGCATGTTGATCCGGCTCCTAGCTGACCACTCTCCAGACAAAGTGGCAGTCGCTTGGGATGTTTCGAGAAAGACCTTTCGCACCGACCTGAACCCCGAGTACAAGGCGCAACGTTCCAAGAGTCCTGACACTTTCAAATCCCAAGTGCCGCTCATTCAGGAGTTCCTCGGGGCTATGGGCATTACCCAAATGAAACTCGATGATTACGAGGCGGACGACCTTATTGGTTCCTTGGCGACGGCTGCATCTGGCGAGGGTTGGGACGTGCTCATTGTCTCGGGCGACCGCGACAGCTTTCAGCTCATCAATGACAACGTCAAGGTGCTGTATCCGTTGAGGGGAATCTCAGAGTCAGTGGTGGCCGATGCTGACTATGTGGAGAAGAAGTACGGTCTCAGCCCTGCTGCATACGTGGAGTTCGCGGCCCTGAGAGGCGACACTTCTGACAATCTCCCAGGCGTGCCCAGAGTGGGGGACAAAACAGCGGCCAAACTCCTGAACGCATACGGAAGTTTGGAAGGCATCTTTGATCATCTTGACGAACTCACTCCTGCGTTGCGCAGCAGTTTGTCAGAGCATCGCGAACGGGCGCTTCACAATCGACAGATGATGACGCTCGTCACTGATCTAGCTGTGCCAAATGTGGAGACGCTTGACTGGCGCGACTGGAACATGGACCAGCTGAACCAGATGATCGAGACGCTTGAGTTCCACTCGCTCTGGAAGGATCTGAGCGCTCTTCACCCTGACCTTGTTCAGGAGACAGAGCAGCTCGACGTGGAGGCGGTTGTCGCAACATCGGCTGAATCGGTTCTCTCAGCGATCTCCTCGAACCCTCTCACCATCTTTGCGCTGTGGCAAGACGAAGAAGTTGACTCACTCGCCGTAATGGGATCAGACGGGACCGTGATGATCCCAAGTGAACTCCTCCCGGCGGCCTTCGAAGTGTTGGAAGATCCCAAGCACGGTTTGATCGGTCACGATCTAAAACCGATCGTGCTGTCTTTAGCCGTACAGGGTGTCACCTTGGCGGGGATTGTCTTCGACACCATGCTTGCTGAGTACGTGCTCAATCCGGCCAGTCGGGGTTTCTCGCTCACAGACGTCGCGGAGCGAAGGTTGGGACTCGCGCTAGAGACCAGCGGCGACGAACCAGCCCAAGCGCAGGGTTCACTCAACTTTGATGCTCTTGAGGGACCCGATCTCTCGTGGGTTGGTGCTTCTGTCCAGGCCATTGAAATGCTCGTGATGGAGCAGCGACCGCTTGTTGCTGATCAGAACGCTACTGACGTGTTTGAAGACATCGAACTCCCGCTGATCACCGTGTTGGCGGGTATGGAGCAAGAAGGAATTAGCGTTGACACGGACTATTTGCAAGAGCTAGGTGAGACTCTCCGAGAAGAAATCGCGGCACTTGAAGCGGCAATTCACGCCGATGCAGGGGGACCGTTCAACGTTAACTCGACCCTTCAGCTGAGGGAGATCCTCTTTGAGCGCCTGGAGCTACCAGTGATCAAGAAGACCTCCAAGGGGGTGCCTTCCACCGACGCTTCGGTGCTAGAAAAACTCAAGGATGGGCATCCGATCGTGGGCAAGCTTCTGCGGTATCGAGAACTCGAGAAACTCCGAGGTACCTATATCGACGGTTACCTGCCCCTCGTGGGCGAGGACGGGAGGATCCACACCACCTTCCATCAGACAGGCTCCGCCACTGGTCGGCTCTCATCGGATAAACCCAACCTCCAGAACATTCCGGCTCGTTCGGAGTCAGGTCGGCTGATCCGAAAGGCGTTTGTTGCTCGGCCTGGGTGGTCCTTCATTGTTGCTGACTACTCACAGATCGAGCTGCGAATCCTCGCAGACATGAGTGGCGACGAGCGCTTGACGGAGGCTTTCCTGGCGGGTCTCGACATTCACGCGGCAACGGCGGCGTCAGTGTTCGATGTGGCCGTTGACGAGGTGAGTTCCGAGCAACGTCGGAGGGCGAAGGCCATCAACTTTGGGCTGCTCTATGGGATGGAAGCCTACGGTCTCGCGTCACGTCTGGAGATCACTCGCGAGGAAGCTGCTGGACATATCGAGGCCTATTTTGCCCGATTCTCCGACGTGAAGGCCTTCATGGATTCGATCGTGGAGGCGGCTCGCAAGACCGGCTACACAGAAACGATCTTCGGTCGGCGTCGATACTTCCCCGAACTGCGTTCAGACAATTGGCGAGTGAGACAGATGGGAGAGCGCGCGGCGCTCAACGCTCCTATTCAGGGAGGGGCTGCCGATGTGGTCAAGTTGGCAATGATCAGATTGGACCCCATGCTTGCGCCCACGAACGGGGTATCGCTCCTCCAGATCCACGATGAGTTGGTGGTGGAGGCCCCCTTGGACGAAGTGCCTGAGGTCTCGGCGCTCTTGCGCTCAGCAATGGAGGGTGTGGCTGAGCTGTCGGTGCCTCTTGCGGTTGACCTCTCGACCGGTCTCAATCTGGACGAATGTAAGCGATAGGTGTAGAGTTACGCCTCCCATCGGGCCGGCTCCGCCGCGCCGTGGGAGTTCATTTCCGGAGGAAAAAACCAACCTATGTCAGAAAACCAAAACGTGTCTCCAGACGAGACACCTGAGACCCCGGCTGAGGTTCAGCCCACTACCGATACCGAAGCACCAGCGGAGGTAGAAGTAACAGAAGCGCCAGCAGAAGTAGCGACCGAAGCACCAGCAGAACCGCCGGCAGAAGTAGCTGCAGAGTCAGCACCAGAGGTACCGGTGGAGACCACAGATGAAGCTCTAGCCGCTCCACCTGTTGAGGTCGCCGACACCGAGTCGGCAGCCGACGAAGCACCGTCCGAATCAGACGCAGTCGCGCCAACGGAGGAGCCAGCGGCCGAGCCAAAGGACAAGCCAGCAGGCGCTCCTGAT
>CAXMPE010000013.1:0-8586 GCA_964195245.1 uncultured Verrucomicrobiales bacterium
AGCTTCAAGAGTTCCACTCTGAGATGCCCAGGGTTGCAGTCCAGAATCTTTACGTCTCCACCAGTGATAGCAGCGGCCACACAGAAAGTGCCAGCCTCGAGTCGGTCTGCGACCACACTGTGTTCGGTCGGGTAAAGGCGATCGACTCCTACAACCTTGATCTCAGGTGTCCCGGCTCCCGTGATCTGAGCCCCCATCTTGTTGAGTTGTTCACACAAGTCCACAATCTCTGGCTCTCGGGCTGGATTGTGAATGGTGGTCACTCCCTCAGCGAGGACCGCTCCCAGCAGCGAGTTCTCCGTCGCTCCGACCGAAGGGAACTCAAGATCAATCTCTGCGCCCTGCAACCGCCCGGCCACGACTCCGTGAACCACACCATCCTTAAGTTCGAACTCAGCGCCCATGGCTTGCAAGGCCATAAGGTGCCAGTCGATGGGTCGGGCTCCTATCTTGTCTCCCCCTGGCAGCGACACTTCGGCTCGCCCGCATCGGGCAAGCAACGGACCTAGGACGATGATCGAAGCGCGCATGGCCCGAACAATGTCGAGCGGTGCCTCAGGAAGTAGCTCGTCAGGGACGTCGATGGTGATCGTTCGGCCATCCCGCTGATAGGTGCACCCCACGTGCTCGAGAAGTCCGAGCATGAGCTCAACATCCAAGATTCCAGGAACATTCTTGAGGGTGTGGGTCCCGGGCGCCAGCAAGACAGCGACGAGCACTTTCAACGCCGCGTTCTTGGCGCCGTAAACAGCAACGTCTCCTTCGAGCGGCCTACCGCCTACGACCTCGATAACTTCCATGGAAGAATTGTACGCGACCTTCGAGTCTGCTCTGGTCACCATCAATCTACGTCGCGTCTTGCGAATACCAACCATGCACCCGCGATCAACACGGCGGAATAGACACCTGTCACTAGCGCTGCTCCCCAGGGGCCGTGTTGGAGTATCGCTACGCCCTGAAGCTCCCTAGCTACATCGCTTCCGGCCACAAAACTGGTCGAGTTGTTGGCTATCTCAAAGGGGAGGAGCGCTGGAAGCAGTAGCCGAATGAGTAGAGAGCCAAACAGGCCGTACCCCATGAAGGTCCCAACGACCCCAGCTGTGTTCCTCAACATCAGACCGGCAGCGCCCGCGCTCGCAGCGATCAGGCCGGCCCCGATAGACCCTCTCAGGACGGCGTTGCCCACACCGGCCCAGAACGCGGCGTCGACCCCAGCAAAGCTTCCCGAATATCTCGCCGCAGGCAGGAGGAACAGCATCATGGCGCCAAGGAGACCGGCGTGAACCAGCGCAGCATTGGCGCCTACCGCGACCAACTTAGCTCCCATTACCCTTCCTCGCCGTGGCTCCCAAAGCAAGAGATTTTCGATCGTTCCAGCGCGATATTCTGCGCCCACGAACGAGGCTCCAAAGACAATTGCAAGTGTCATCAAGGCCGAGCTGACGGCTATGAGAGCGCCAGATTCCGGACCGTTCGGTGGCCTGTAGGCCACCCCCTGTATGACCGTCTCGGCAGGTGCTGAGTCCACCTCCGCTCGCTGCTCCCCGCCGAAGTCAGCCGGGGCCAAGTCCGGACAGAGCTGCGAGTAAGCATCGAACGAGAACGTTTCCCGCCACAGGCGTCCGTAGCAAAATCGGTTCTCCTCGATGAACCCGTCGAAAAGCGCCTGCTGGCAAGACTCGTCTGCGTAGTCCTCGGCACTATCGAAGGTAGCTAGGTACTCGGCGAACTCCGCGTCCGTCTCGCTGGGGTCGACGCGTTGCTCCCAGCGCGAAATGCTATACCCCCTGCACTCGGCAACCCGAGCTTCTTTCTCAGCTTGAACGCTCTCAAGCGTTGGAGCTTCCGGCGAGTGTGTGCGCCATTGAACCGCTCCCGTTACCGCCATCACCACCAAGATCACCAGCAGGAGGTTCTTGAAGAGCCTCCTTGCCCAGAACCGTCTCATCTCGAGTCTGATGAGACGGATCACGACAAATCCTCTGTCAACTCGAGGAATCTGTCTTCGAGGCTGAGCTCGTTGCTTCTGAGCTCGGATACATAGTGGCCTGCTGTGGCAAGTAGCTCGTTAAGGGCTGCTGGGTCAACGCCATCACCGGTGACCGTCAACGATCCCGGATCGTCGCCCTCAGCCACAGAGAAGCCCGCCTGGGTCAGGACCTGGGTCGCCCCCAGCGTATCTCTCACCGTGATCGCCAGAGTTTTGGAGGTGCCTTCGACCAACTCTGCGACGGATCCAGAAGCGATCAATCGTCCGCCGTCGATGATCGCTACCGAGTCACACATCAACTGAATCTCCGCCAAAAGGTGAGACGAAACGAAAACCGTCTTTCCTGAGTCGCCAAGTTCACGAATGAGGCTCCTCATTGATCTGATGCCCGCAGGATCGAGTCCGTTGGCCGGTTCATCCAAGATCAAGAGCTCCGGGTCCTTCAGCAGCGTTGCTGCCACGGCGAGGCGTTGTTTCATCCCCAGCGAATAGGCCTTGAAGTCGTCGTCGGCCCGGTCAGCGAGCTCGACGGTTTCAAGCACCCGATCCACGTCAGATGCCGATGCTCCCGTCGTACCCCCTAGTAGCTCCAAGTTGAGTCGACCGCTCATTGCCGGGAAGAACTTCGGCGATTCCACCACGGCGCCGACCCGATGGATCACTTTGGGTAGGTCAGTGGCTACATCGGCTCCAAACAACGCCATCTTCCCAGAGGTAGGCCTCGCCAAACCGAGCAGGCAACGCATTGTCGTGGTCTTTCCCGCACCATTCGGTCCAAGAAAGCCGAACACACCACCGCTCTCGACCTCGAGATCGAGTCCGTCCACGGCGACGGTTACACCTCGCCGGCTGCGGTACTCCTTGCGCAGGCGCTGAATGAGAATTGGAGGGACCCCTGACAACACCAACTCCTTTTTGAAGATCTACCAAGCCTACCCATCCAAACGCTTTGGCCGGCCAAACGGTTCCGGCGACGCCCGGTTCCCGCTATCGTCAGACATCACTGCCACTTCATGAAGGAGAACAGCTTTGCGAGTAGGAATTGGTGCTGATCACGCCGGCTATCCGTTGAAGGAAGTGGTCGGTGACCACCTCAGCGAAACCGGCTACACCGTCGTCGACTTTGGCACGCACTCTGATGAGTCGGTCGACTACCCCGACTTCGCAGAAGCGGTCGCCCGAGCGGTTGTCGACGGACGCATCGAGCGCGGTGTTGTCGTATGCGGCTCCGGCGCAGGGGCGTGTATCGCTTCCAACAAGGTGACCGGTGTGAGGGCCATGGTCGCCCACGACGTCTACACCTCCCACCAGGGTGTCGAACACGATGACGTCAACGTCCTGTGCCTAGGAGCGAGAGTCATCTCCGAGGATCTGGCAATGGAACTGGTCGACTCGTTCCTCGGAGCCGAGTTCACTGGAGAAGAACGGCATCTCCGCCGCCTGAACAAGGTCCTAGCGATTGAGGAAAAGGGCTAAGGAAGAGGCCAGAGATGGCATGAAGGCCTTCTTCGGTATTTGCTCGCTTGGAGCGGTCGTCAGCAGTTCCCGGTCCCCGGCGAGGGAATCGCCCGGCCTGACACGTCGAACGTGTACCCAATGCTGCGGTCCGTGAGCCTCTTGAGAATTCCGCCGCGCGAGACGCCCGCCGGCACCGGCCGTCCACTTGCGATGCGGACTGGGAACACCTTGAGCTGTTCGTTGTCCGGGGTCACGGTTATTTCAAATATCGCAGAGTAGGACGACTCATCTCGGGCCGAGGGGAAGGCGAAGTTTCCTGTGGAGTGCACCACCCAAGCGCCATCGATCTTCTCCACGCCCTGCAACACATGAGGGTGGCTGCCGACAATGGCATCTGCCCCAGCGTCGATCCAAGTGGTCGACAGGTCGCGTTGACGTTTCGCTGGACAGAAGTCTCCTTGGACACCCCAGTGAACCATGACGATTGTGAAGTCGGCATCGGCCGCTGCTTCGACAGCGGCCAAGGTAAGGGTGTCGAACTGCGGGCAAGCCCAGGCAACCTGATCGATATAGCTCTCTCCGGGCTCGGGTGACTCGCAAGGCACTCTCGAAAACGAGAGAATCGCGAGGTCCCATCCCTTGACCTTGAGTCGCAACGCGGCGTATGCCTCATTCTGGGTGCTGCCAGTCCCGGCGGTGGCCACGCCCGCCTCGCGGAGTATCTCGATGGTTCTGATCACCGCTTCAGGGCCGTAGTCGAGAGCATGGTTGTTGGCCAGAGCGGCGACGTCTACGCCAGCATCGAAGAGAAGCTTCCCGGTCACCGGCGGCGACTTGAATATGAATCGCTTGGCAATGGCTTTGCCGACGTCCCCTTCAGCCACAGTCGTCTCAAGGTTCACAATCATGACATCTGGCTTCGATAGTCGCTCAGCAATATCCCCAAAGGGGTCACGTTTGTGCAGACCGTGGGTGAAGGACGTGTCTCCGACAAAACCGAGAGTGATCGGCGGCAGCGTCGTGGTTGTGGTCGTTGTCGAGGTTGTCGTAGTGGTTGTCACTGCTGATGTCGAGGTAGTCGGCGACTGGTCTACTGTCGTCGACGAGGCCTTGCTGGTCCGCATCTCGGCTTCGATCGGCGAAGAAGGGCCGACGGCGGAGACGTCAGTTCCACCGCAGGCGGTGAGCAGGACCGCCAGAGCGGCGGCAACATAGATGAGATGTCGGCGGGTCATTGGGGAAGCTTCCCACGTTGCTGCGGGAGTGCAAAGCACGACGGCGGGTAGCTGAGAGCGGCTGCAGCAGTGTATCGGCGCCCCTTCACCCCTTCATGATCGGGGCGATATAGCGAAGTGCCTTCACGGGCTCAGCTGCCAAAGCTGCCAGGGCCCCTCCGCTCAGAGCTCCAACCACCCCAGGGGCGGCTGCGTCTTGACCCCCCAAGTACAAGCCCTTCAGCGCAGTCTTGGGCCCCAGCGTTTCGTCAATGAACCGGTCCGGTTCGGTGCCCAGCCCATAGATCGAACCCTTGAAGGCATCCGTGAAGTGCGCCGTGGTCAGCGGTGTTGACAGCTCGACGTAGTCGATCATCGGTTCGAGCTCGGGGTAGTGCTCGAGATAGTCCGCCAGCAGCCTCTCGGTCAAGGCAGCCTTGAAGCTTTCATAGTCGCCTGAACGCTTCTTCCAGCGTGAACCTTCCCATC
Source organism: uncultured Verrucomicrobiales bacterium (assembly GCA_964195245.1). Lineage (GTDB taxonomy): Bacteria > Actinomycetota > Acidimicrobiia > Spongiisociales > JAENVV01 > CAXMPE01. Next base: position 5,152 of record CAXMPE010000013.1, read on the forward strand.
TCTCGAACGATTCCCACGGGACGAAGGTGATTGCTTCTCCGGTGTGACGCAACTCCTCCCCTGGTTCATGAGCTGGATCTTTGAGGGAGGGGAACGAACAAAACAGAACGGGAACGCTGCCAATCGGCTGATCGGGATCAACGTCCCAGCCTGAGACCTCCATGTCCCACTGGTCGTAGTACCACTGACACCATCGATTGGCCCCCGCCGATTCAATGTCACCCTTGAAGCCCAAATAGAGACTCACGTGTGCGACACCGGCAGTGCGATAAGACGCCTCGGCCGTACCCGGAAGCCCGTCCTTGAGCATCGCTGCGGTCTGCACGCCTCCCGCGGTACTTATGACCCTCTTCGTCTTGACCTCTGTGCCATCGCTCAACCGCACACCCACAACTCGTCCTCCCTCGACAAGTATCTCTTCGACCGAGCGCCTGACTGCTGTCCATCCGCCCACTTCCGCCACCTGGGCCAACATCGTTTCGGCGATACGCCCGGCACCACCCACTGGATAATGGGCGCCGTACATGAAGTGGGTAACCATGAGGGCGTGCATGGCGAACGAAGCGTCATCGGGGGTGGCGCCGTAATACCCCCATTGCGCAGAGAGCACAGCCTTGAGCCGCTCGTTGTCAGTGAGCGAGTCCAGAACTTGACTCAAAGTCTGAGCAAGGAACCATGATGCGGCGCTGGTCGCCTTCTTCCGTTGGGCGCCAAGCAGCACCGGAACCGCCTTCATCTGGAAATATTTGGCTGTAGCCCTGGCGCCACGCCGGACGAGCTCTAAGTACTCATCGATCGCCTGTGCTTCATCAGGAAAAGATTCCAGCAGCGTCTCCCGGAAGGCCTGACGAGAATCTGGAAACTGAATCGTGAACCCATCCGGGAAGTTGAACTCGTCGTAGATCTGCCCGACCGATTCCCACTCAAGGAGACCTCCCGATAGATCCTTGAGAAGGCGGCCGGGATAGCTCCGGTCGGTCATCTCACCAATGATGTGAACCCCCACATCCCACCGATACCCAGGGCGCTTGAAGGTTTGAGTGAACCCACCTGGAATCAAGTGTCTTTCCAGGACCAGCACTCTCTTGCCGAGCTTGGCCAAGATTCCTGCTGCTGTCATTCCCCCCATCCCGGACCCAATGACGACGTAGTCCCAGTCCCCCGCTGGAATCTCGTGGCTCCACGCCTTATCCACAGTCATCGGTCCAACCCTCCAAGCCACGCGAAAGCGGCTTGCATCATCTCGTCATGTGCTTCTTCTGAACTCCGACCTGACTTGAGACGAACCCGCATGGAGTGATCTCCGTCCTCAATGAGATGAACTGTCGCATTGGGCAACGGACGGAGATGCTCTTCGAGAAGGTCAAGCTTGCACAAAGGGTCCCGGGTGCCGGTCAAGAACAGCATTGGCATCTCGACGTCGGGCAGGTGATCAATCCGCAGCCTCTCCGGCTTCCCCGCTGGGTGAAGTGGATAGGAGAACAGGATGATGCCCGCACACTCGGCCCCGTCGGCGGCAAGTATCGTGGCCATCCTTCCGCCCATCGACCTACCGGCCATCACGACGTCGGAACCCATGTTCTCCTTGGCCCAATCAAGGACTGAGGCGTGACATTGGAGCAGCTTGGGCGGCCGGTCCGGCCCCCTCTTCCCTCGTTCGGTATAGGGATAGTTGAAGGTAGCGACGCTGAAGCCCGCCTCCGCAAACCCGTCCCTAATCGCTTGCACACTGGGATGGTCTTGGTTGGTCCCTGCTCCATGAGCCATTAGAACCGAAGGAGCCCGGTCGCCTTTGACGAATCTGACGGTGACAAACTCCCCGTCGGTCCATTCCACGAGTTCAGATAAGACTTCTGCCACCACCCACCACCAATACGTGTCCCGTGACATACCCGGAGCGCTCGCCATCAGCCAGCCAAGAGACAGCCTCGGCAATGTCCGATGGGTGCCCCATCTTCTTGAGCGGCACTGCGTCAACCATCTTCTCTCTCACCTCGTCGGGTATGGCCATAGCCATTGGGGTCTCAATCAACCCGGGTGCAATGGCGTTCACCCGAATGCGCGGAGCAAGATCGAGAGCGAGTGCTCTCGTCAGGCCCACGACCCCACCTTTGGACATCGAGTAGTTGTACTGGCCAAAGTTGCCAAGGTATGCCCGAGATGAGATAGAAACAATCGAACCCTCGTCTCGCAGGTGAGGAACCAGCTGACCGGTGAGCTGATACACCGAGCCAAGATTGACAGCTATGACCGACTCAAACTGAGCTGGTTCCATCTTGATCAATCGAGCATCGCGAGTAATTCCTGCGTTGTTGACCAACAGATCCAGACCTCCGGCGACTTCGACGGCAGCGACCACAGCGTCACGGCCTGACTCGTCGGTCAGATTGGCCTGCACGTAGGAAGCCGACGGGAGGGCACTTGCAACTTCAGCGACTCGTTCAGCTAGGTCAACGCAAATGATGTGATAGCCGCTTTGGGCCAGATTCTCGGCGAGTCTGCCACCGATACCTCCGGCCACACCGGTAACGACTGCCGTTTTCATGGGAGCGCCTTCCCCAGATGTTTGGCGCCAAGTCGAATGACTTCCCCCGTCACCCCAGTCCGTTCTAGAAGCCGAAGCGACCACGCCACGACGTCAGCCGGATCAGCATCGTCAAACGGAGCCAGAACATTGATAGGGACGCTGGCCCTTGCTGTTTCGATAGCTGTGGTTCGGGCAGCCGAAAGCAGCCCGGTTGCGATCATCGCCGCTGGAACTCCTCGCTGTCCCAACAAGTCCTCGCCTGCCACCACATACACCACCGGGGCTCCCGCTTGCACGGCTTCTTGGGTGAGCCTGAATGCCTCAGCCAGTTCGTGAGCAACCGCATCCCAGTCGTCTCCAATTTCTGGTCCCGCAGCGACAAAGACCAGGCCCTCGCTATCAGTCTCTTCAGCAAATCCTTCGGCGAGAGCTAGGTTGGAGATCGGAATCCGCCGGCGCGAGAGCATGGACAAACTGTACCTGCCCCAATGGGGGTAAGAGCCCCCGAGCAGGTAGCCTTTGGCGATGGACACGCACGTTCTTCCAGATCCCCAGGCAGTTGCCCACTTCGCTGCCGACTTGATATCGTCGGAGCTCCAGCGGCCTCGGTCGAGCCTCGGCCTGGCTGGTGGAAGTACCCCCAAGGCCACCTACCAAGCGCTGGCAGCCAAACAAGTAGATTGGACTCGTATCGCGGTTTGGTTAGCTGACGAACGCTGGGTGCCACCAACTGATGAGCAGTCCAACCAGCGCATGGCCCTTGAAGCATTCGGTGGAGCCATTGACGCGAGCCTCATTCGGGTGCCCTGGCATCTTGAGATTGACGCAAACATCGGTGCTGCTCTCTACGAGGACGCCCTGAGGGCTCGCCTCCCATCGACCAACGGCGACATCACTCCTGATCTCGT
>CAXMPE010000014.1:0-2760 GCA_964195245.1 uncultured Verrucomicrobiales bacterium
CCGTTCCAGTTGCATGGGCACTTCGTGCTTCGGCGTCCGTGCCGTTCCTGTTTCAGCCGGTGAAAGTCGCGAGAGACGGCCACGAGACACTTCTGGCCGATGGTGCGATGGCCGCGAACTTTGGCCTCCGGATCGTCGACTTTTGCGCAGGCCTCCCTATCGTCGGCTTCAGATTCACCTCAGGATCGACTGAGGAGCAACACCGCCCTATCAACGGACCCCTCTCCTACGCGGCCGCGGTGGTGGCATCGGGCATTCGCGCTCGAGAATCACTTGGAAGCCTTCCCAACGTTGATGCCGAGATCATTGAAGTTCCTTCCGACCGGGACCCGTTGGACTTCTCTATGACCGCTACAGAAGCAGAAATAATGTTCGACGAGGGATACAGAGCGGCTGCGAGGCAGTTGGCAGCGCGGGTTGTCTGATAACCACACACCCTTCCCCTCCTGACCATCTTGGGGCCGTTGCGCGCTTGCTCCTCTGGTTGGGGATACCCCCAAAGCTGTCGGCGGAGCCGACTGAGGGGCGCCAGCTCGAGAACTTAGACCTAGACCGAAACCTGAACCAACCCCTAACCCCCCGCCCAGGGTTCAGCGACTCGTCACCCCCGCTGATGCTCTCTGGATTATCGAATTATAGGGTAGAGCCGATACTATTGCCTTGACTTTACTGGGTATACCCGATATATTTTGAGATATGAAGTCTTCACCCATCGTCCGAAAAAGCCTCGACAGCCGTCTAAACCGTCTCCGCCCAGTCTCGTTCGCGGCTGTGCCCGCGAAGGGCTGGATTCGAGCTATTAGAGACGCGCTCGGTATGACAGCAGCCGAGCTCGCCGGGCGCATGGGGGTTACACAACCCACGGTGGCCGAACTCGAGACGAGCGAACAGCATTCGAAGATCACGCTCGACAGCCTGCAACGTGCAGCCGCAGCGATGGAGTGTCAGCTGGTGTACGCACTCGTCCCTATCTCGAGCTTGGAAGCCACAGTCCAGGCCCAAGCTCGAAAGAACGCCATTGCCCATCTAGACAGGGTCGCTCACAGCGGTCGCCTCGAGGGTCAGGAAGTAGATGGTGCCCTACTCAAAGCTCAACTTGATGAACTATCCAAGCTCGCTCTTGAGCGCCGAGGGCTTTGGAACGAGTCTGCCGAGAGTTCGTGATCGACGCCCTCTTTCCCAATGGGGATGGACAAACCGAGCTTTCTGAAGATGACAAGTTGGGTCTAATCCCTACCCACATCGCGACGCGAGGGGAACTCAACGAAGCCGAGCAGCGGAACATCGCGGAAGCCACCTTGCGACCGCCTCCTACTCTACGAAGCCTCCTCGAGGACACCTACCTTAAGAAGCTACATGAACGAATGTTCGGGAACGTGTGGTCGTGGGCAGGCACCTACCGCCTACGCCAGACCAACATCGGGATCGCAGCACCCGATGTGCCGGTCGCCGTGCGTAACCTTATGAGAGACGTGGCAGAGCAAATCAAGCAGGCTCAACTCTCTACCGACGAGATCGGCGTGAGATTTCACCATCAACTGGTGAAGATCCACCCGTTCCCAGACGGGAACGGGCGACTTGGACGGACAGCAGCCGACCACCTCATGCTTGCAAGTGGAGAACAAGCCTTCTCCTGGGGCAAAAATCTGAACCTCGAAACTAACGAGCTAAGGAACCGCTACCTGACCGCTTTGCGAGCAGCAGACAATCATGACATCAATCCGCTACTTGAGTTCGTTCTAAGTTAGAAAACCATGCGTCGTTATCCTCCCAGTGCTTCCACCGGGGAGAACTCGGCTTTTGCGGTGGCTTTGATCAGCGCGTCGCCGAATCCGGGAATCGGTCGCGCGACTGCAACTGTCACCTCAACGACCCTGGCCCTCCAACTCGTGTCCCTCGGGCAGATACAGCTGAGTAACGCGGCACCGTTCGCCTCGGCGAGACGCGCCGCTTCGGCCTCAGGACCTAAGGTCGACCCGAACTCGGCGAACGTCAGCGGCGCGGCGCCCAGAGCGGCCGCGTCGGCGGCGGCCTGCGCCCTCGAACGAGTATCAAGCACGAGGCCAGCGTTGATGGCAAACACCATGATCACCACCCCTACTGCCACCAAGCCAACCAAGAGCACCGAGACCGATCCCCTCTGGGTCACCGCTCAACTCTCATCTCGGCCGAACTGCTTAGCGGAATCTCCACGCCGCCACCTAACCGTCCAAACATCACGATGAGATACTCCACTGTCACCTTCGCTCGGCCGCCAACGTGAGACTGCCGTTCCACCGACACCCGCACAGAGCCTGACAGTTCCCCCGGCAGGCTCTCTCGCACGGCTGTAACCGCATCGGTCGCCTCAACGACCACGGCAGCTGCTCGGGCACCTTCCCGAGCAGCGTTGGTGAGCATGAGTTGAGTCTGCACTAGTACACCGACCTCGAAGACTGCGATGATGAGCATCACAACCACCGGGAGCAGGAGCGCAAACTCAACCACCGCGGATCCTCGATCGGACTTCAGATGAACAGTCCAATGAGGCCCATCAACAACCCTCCGAGGGTGTCCCACAAGCCCCGGGGCCCGTCGGCCTTGACCCACGAGATCAGACTCCAAGCCATTGCAGCCGCCACGAGAAGCACCAATACGTACTCCACACTTCCCTGGCCAGCGTCGCCCTTGAGTCGAGCTCTCAGCGATCTCAACAATCCCATCATTATCCCTTTCGTCACCCCGATACGGTCGGGAACCCGGGAGAAGTACGGACATCAG
>CAXMPE010000015.1:0-4864 GCA_964195245.1 uncultured Verrucomicrobiales bacterium
GTGTAGGAGTCGGCAAAGCTCATCATGATGCGACCTGTCGCTCCCGCACGGTGCTTGGAAATGTTGATTTCAGCAATCCCTCGAGCCTCGCTCTCGGGGTTGTAGTAATCATCGCGGTAAATGAACATCACCACATCAGCGTCTTGCTCAATCGCCCCTGATTCACGCAAGTCACCCAGCTGCGGCCGCTTGTCCTGCCGTTGCTCGAGAGCTCGGTTCAACTGGCTCACGGCAATAATCGGGACTCTTAGTTCGTTGGCGAGATTCTTCAGGCCTCGAGAAATCTCGGAAATCTCCTGCTGGCGGTTCTCACTGGTTCGACCCTGCATCAGCTGGAGGTAGTCAACCATTACGAGGTCAAGTTCCCCCTTCGCGGCAAGTCGGCGGCACTTGGCTCGAATGTCTGTCACCGTCAAATATGAGCTCTCGTCCACGTAGATTTTGGCGTCGTAGATCTTGCTGGCTGCCTGCATAACTTGGGGCCAGAGGTTGGCTCCTAGTTGGCCGGTGCGCAGCTTGTTGGAGTCGATCCTGCCCGTTGAGCAGATAAGACGTTGAATGATCTCCTCTTGCGTCATCTCAAGTGAAAAGATGGCAACCGTGCCATCCCCTCGGACCGCAACGTTCCGGCAGATGTTCAGTGCCAACGCTGACTTCCCCATACCGGGACGGGCGGCAACCACTATCAGGTTTCCTGGATGCAAACCAGCGAGCTTGTCGTCAAGGTCAATAAAGCCGGTGGAAAGGCCCGTAACAGCGGAATCAGCGCCTTCGAGTTCCTCGATACGCTCGAGCTCAGCGTCGATGAACTGCCCAATGGGCCGCAAACCGGCTCCGATCCTCTTGTCAGAGACGCGGAATACTGCCTGTTCTGCTTGATCCAGCATCAAGGAGATCTCTTCGGCGTCGCGGCCTGCGATCTCCCCGATCTCGGCTCCCGCGTGCAGCAGCCGGCGCCGAAGCGCCTGCTCTTCAACTATCTCCGAGTAGTACTCAATGTTGGCAGCGGTGGCGACGCTTTGTGAAAGGTCGGTGAGGAACTTGAGTCCTCCGATCCGATCGAGTTCGCCGTTCTTACGAAGCATCTCCGAAACGGTGATCGCGTCGACGGGTTCGCCCTGATCGGAAAGCTTGACGACTGCGTCATACACGCTCTGATGTGCGGGGACGTAGAAATCGGACGAACTCAACTTGTCTAGAACTTGGTTGACCGATGCCGGCGCCAACATGATCGCCCCCAGAACGCTTCTTTCAGCCTCACGGCTGTGGGGAGGTACTCGAATGCCTGACCTCCCATCCGGCGCGCTCCACTCATCCATGGGCGGCGGCGCGTCGGACGGGAACGTCACAGACTTATGCCGGGATTACGTCGATGGTTAGGGCGAACTCCACGGCTGCGTGAACTTTGACCTTCACCTCGTGGAGACCGATGCTCTTGATGGGGGCATCCATGTGAACCGTGCTTCGCTGCAACTCAACACCGGTGAACTTCTGCACACCCTCAACGACATCACTGACACCAACGGAGCCAAAGAGTCGGCCATCATCACCAGTCTGGGCTGCGATGACCACGCGAGTCCCAACCAAGCTCTTAGCAATCGCCTCGGCAGCCGACTTGGCCTTCTTCTCATTGACCAGTCGAGCTTCAACAACCTTCTCAGCGTGGAGAATGGTCCCTTCGGTGGCCTTAAGAGCCTTCTTCTGGGGTAGCAAGTAATTACGACCGTATCCTGGGGAGACAGTGACGATGTCACCCTCCTTACCCAATCCGGCAACGGTTTCGGTGAGTATCAGCTTCATCGGTTGAGGTACGGAAGAATGGCCATCTCACGCGCGTTCTTGATTGCGCGAGCAAGCAGCTTCTGATGCTGTTCACAGTTGCCGTTCACGCGACGAGCTTTGATCTTCCCGCGATCTGACATGTACTTCCTGAGCACGCCTGTGTCCTTCCAATCAACAACAGTTACCTTGTCGATACAGAACTGGCAGGGGCGCTTTCTAACGTTGCGCGAGTCTTGACGACGGCGCTTTGGTTTTCTTTGAACCATGAAGAATCCTTCCTAAAACGGGGCTTCGTCGGGACCGAAATTATCTCGGGCAACAGGGGCAGCTGGAATGTTGGCGCCGCTAGCGTTTCCACCAGCGTTCCCGCCACCCCAACTTCCGCTTCCACTACCGCCACCCGTAGCCGGGTTACGGCTGACCACAGCGCTGGCCCACCGAAGGCTTGGAGCGATTTCATCAATTCGTACCTCGACAGCGCTTCGCTTCTCACCCTCGTTGTTCTCCCAGCTCCGCTGTTCAAGCGTTCCAGAGATAACGATGCGGTCGCCCTTATTAAGCGACTGAGCTGCGTTCTCCGCTTGCTCACGCCAAAGCGTTCCCCGAAAGAATCCGTCGAGTTCGGATGTCCATTCGCCATCCTTGTAGCGGCGGCGATTCACAGCGATGGCCACTTTGGCCATAGCCACGCCACTCCCTGTGTGCCTAAGTTCTAAATCCTCGACAAGATTGCCGATGAGTGTGACTGTGTTGTCCATGAAAAATGGTCCCTTCCAAAAAGTCCTCTCACACCATCATTTCAGAACGGTGTGACAGAAACGGGGCTATGCGTCGGTCCGCACAACCTTGTGGCGAATGACAGCATCAGAGAGGCCGAGCGCTCTGTCTAGATCGGACAGCACATCAGCACTTTCGGTCTCGAATGAGATCACTGAGTAGTAGCCCTCATTGCCGTGATTGATCTCATAGGCGAAGCGGCGCTTGCCCCAGAGTTCGGTGTCAGATGGCGCTGCGCCACGAGCTGTGAGCAGGGCGCCTATCTCTTCAACCTTGGAGCGGAACTCGGGCTCAGCCAGTTCCGGGCGATGAATGGTCATCAATTCATACGTACGCATAAAAACCTCCTTCGGACATCCTGTGTGGACGGCCCCCAGTCGGGGGCAGGGGTACGTTTTGGCACAGAGACCTACTCCGTGCCGAAGCAAGGATAGCAAGCGCGCGGAGGCCCAAGTTCTCTCGGCGTGTTCTGGTTATCGCGAGGCGTCCTCAAGACGGATACCGTCGCCAACGCTGATTCCTAAAGCGCCCGAAGGCCATTCAAGGGCAAGGTGATAGGCACCGTCTGGCTGATAGGAGGGACACGGCTCTTCAATGCATGGTTCCATATCGAAGATCGCGAATACAACACCTCCGGTATCTATGAACGCTATCTCGAGGGGTATCAGTGTGTCCTTCATCCAAAACGACCCCAGGCTGGTTTCTGGCCACTCAAAGACCATCCCCGCCACCTCACCAAGACTGTTGACACCCATGAGTCCTCTTTTGCGCCTGCCTGAGTTGGCAGCCAAGAACACCGGGAGTACTTCGCTTGCAGAACCATGGGTCCAGACGATCTCAGTAACCGGAAAGCCCTGCACGTCTCCGCTCGAAAGGCTAGAAAGGGGGGCCCGCTCGAGGGAGGTCTCCGTATCTGCGGGTGGCTCTGCCGTCTCGACAGGTGTGACACACCCAGAAACGACTAGGACCAGTCCGATGAGGACGAGACGCCCTACAGCCGAGATCGGAGCCATGCCAAGTCAGCGAGGTGCCCTTCTAGGCCGCCCGGCGTTTCAAGGATCACCGGTGCGTTCGCCATCCTGAGCACATCCAGAATCTCTTCGCCCGGGATATTGCCCTCTCCCAAGTTCTGATGTCTATCTCGACGAGCGTCGAACTCATCCTTGGAGTCATTGCAATGGACCAAGTCGATGGTTCCCGTGATGGCAACGATCCGCTCAACCACTTCGGCCATCGGCTCCCCTCCGGCCCAGGCGTGGCACGTATCGAGACAGAAACCAACGCCTGTCTCGCCAATCTCGTCCCAAAGCTGAGCGATCACGTCGACTCGTCTCGCCATGGCTCGATCGCCGCCGGCGGTGTTCTCGATCAGCACTGGTACTTCTGAATCCAGAGCATCAAGGGCCTTCTTCCACCGCGTGAAACCCACGCTCATGTCTTCATCAGGGTCCGTGAGATGTCCCCCGTGGACAATCACGCCCTCTGCTCCTATGGCAGCAGCGGCGTCGCATGTGACCTGCAAACTCTTGCGGGAGGGGATGCGCACGCGATTGTTGGGCGACACCATATTGAGGATGAAGGGGGCGTGCACATAGATGGGGATTGGAGAGTCTCGCAAAGCCGCAGCATCGTCCCGTTCTATTGGAGCCTTCCAAGATTGAGGGCTCGAGACGAACATCTGGATCACTTCGGCGTCCCTGAGGGCAGCTTCTTCAAGCGGATCACCGGCTGGAACGTGGGCACCTATGAGCATCACCCCACAATACCCAACTAGGACTACAACTAGAACTACAACTAGAACAACAACAACAACAACAACACCAACAACCCAGCAGGTGTGGTTGCGGTTAAGCGTCGATGACTTTGTGGCGTGCTTCTTCGGCTGAGACTACCGGTGGTTCGGTCGACCATGGGAAGTTGATCCAGGCGGCGGTTCGCGTCCACACGTACTCGCACTTCACCAGCGACTGCGGCTTTTCGTACAGCACGCAAGTGCGCACCTCGCCCACCCGCTCGAGCAAGAAGTCATGAACCAACTTCAGTGTGTGCCCTGTGTCTGCCACATCGTCGACAATCAGTACCTTCGCTTCTTCCATGTCCACAAGATCTAGGTACGGCGGCAACATCACAGGAACATCGAGTCTGGTGTCCACCCCCGTGTAGTACTCCACATTCATGACGTAGATGTTCTTCACCGACAGGGCGTATCCGATCGATCCAGCCGGCAGCAAGCCGCCCCGGGCAATGGCCAACACCATCTCTGGCCGATACCCATCATCAGCCACCTGCTGGGCAAGCTCTCGGA
>CAXMPE010000016.1:0-8788 GCA_964195245.1 uncultured Verrucomicrobiales bacterium
ACCGCCGCACCCTTTGGCGCTGTAGCTCCTGTACAGCATTAGCTCTCGCTGTCTCGAGCAGCCGCTTCTTTGCTCCTCTGAGTGGCGCCCGCAGCGAGACCGCCGAACCTCTCTTATCGGACAGCCACACACTCATCACACCCGAGTCGTCGCCCAGCGCGTCTACCAGTACCTCAGGGGGTGGCCGTTCATCGCTGTAGCGTTTGGTAAGGAGCCTCGTAATCAGTTCGGCCGGCGAAAGGTCCTCAACCTTCTCGACAATCTGTCCGTACCGGCCAGTTACCCGCCCGCTTCGGACAATCATGACCTCAACTGACGCCTCGAACTCCGCGTCGTGGACAGCTACCAGATCAAAGTCTTCGGATTTGTCTGTAATGACATCTTGGCGCTCCAGCGCTTTGCGTGCATCCCGCTGTTGATCCCTGTACTTGGCTGCCAGTTCGTACTGCTGGCCCTCGGAGGCAACGTCCATCTTGCCCCCCAGCTCAGCCAAGATGGCCGTGCCGTCGCCCGCAAAAAAGCTCGCCATGCCGTCGAGAAGCTCTTCGTAGTCATCGGCCTCTACTTCGCCTGCGCACGGACCGGCACACTTCTCGATATCGAACAAGAGGCAGGGTCTCCCTCTCCGCACGTGATCGTTGAACTTGGCCGTGGTGCAGGTGCGAACGGGGAAGGTCTTGAGAAGCAGATCAAGCGTGTTGCGAACTCCATGCGCTTGCCCAAACGGCCCGAAGTATTGATTGCCCGCTTTGCGACGACCGCGCAATACACGGGCGGCGGGCCACTCTTCAGAGCGCGTGAGAACGAGAAAGGGGTAGCTCTTGTCGTCGGTCAAGCGTACGTTGTATCGCGGCTTGTACTTCTGAATGAGGCTGTACTCGAGCATGAGAGACTCGACCTCGGTATCGGTCACGATCCACTCGACTGAGTCGGCAACGAGCATCATTTCGCCCGTCCTCCCGTGATACCCCTTGGTGAAGTAGTTAGTGACTCGTTTGCGGAGCGACTTCGCCTTTCCTACGTAGATGATCTGGCCGTGGCGGTCCCGGAACTGATAAGAGCCCGGCAGGTCAGGGATCTCAGACGTTGCGGGTCGTTCCATTCGCTAGCCCTCCCACAGGCAACCGAGCAGCTTCACATGATGCTCATGGCCAGCGTACCCGGGGTCTCTAGCGATCTGGCGTGGACTCACCCCTCGCTCTTCGACGCGTCGCAGCGCGAACCCAGCGTCTGCCGCTGCGTTGAGTAGCTCAGAGAACGGCCGGTGATAGAAACGAACCACGTCGTCTCCGGCCGGCTCTTCGGTAAATCCATTGGAAAGATACCGGCCTGGCCTCCAGAACAACTCGCCGTCAACCGGATCCATAACGGGACCGCTCTCGGGAGCCGTTGCGACGGGGTGGTTGATCACCAGCGCCAACCTCCCGCCCGGCTTGGTGACGCGTCTGAGTTCCTCAAATACGGGACCAAGCGTTTCGAGATGCTCGAACACCAGGCATACGTAGGCTGCATCAAATGACTGATCTCGGAAGAACCCGAGGTGTTTGATCGACCCCACCACGCTTGAACCAGCCACGGTAGCTAGGGCAAGGGAGAGATCCACCCCAGTGACGTTGGCACCTGATCCGTTCACGACTCTGGCTACCTGGCCCTCGCCAATTCCTGCATCCAAGATCTGCTCGCTGGCACCGGGTCCAAGCAAGTCCACAAGTAGCGGAATGACTTCCTCGGCGTAAGCAGGGTCTGAAGCCACCTCAGCGCTCCACCACTCAGACAGATCGTCCCACATCAGAGCACTCGAGCTAGGTACTGGCCTGTATAGGAACCCTTGACCTTGGCCACTTGCTCAGGGGTACCTTCGGCCATGATGAGACCGCCATGGATACCTCCTTCGGGGCCGATGTCAATAACGTGGTCGGTCGACTTGATGACATCAAGATTGTGCTCGATGACAACCACGGTATTGCCCGTGTCGGTGAGCCGTTGTAGTACCCCTAACAACTTTCGAATGTCCTCAAAGTGAAGGCCGGTCGTGGGCTCGTCCAAGATGTAGAAGGTTCGGCCCGTCGCCCTTCTCCCGAGCTCCGAAGCAAGTTTGACTCGTTGGGCCTCGCCGCCTGAAAGCGTTGGCGCCGGCTGACCCAGTCGCACATATCCCAGGCCAACGTCGTAAAGGGTTTGGAGGATGCGAGCGATGGGAGCGTGGGCTGCAAAGAACTCCAGGGCATCGGTGATCGGCATGTGCAACACATCAGAAATCGACTTGCCCTTGAACAGAATGGTCAACGTCTCTCGGTTGTAGCGCTTCCCGCCGCACTCCTCGCAGGGTACGTAGACGTCGGGAAGGAAGTGCATCTCGATCTTGATCGTTCCATCACCCTTACAGACCTCGCAGCGGCCCCCCTTCACATTGAAAGAGAAGCGGCCTGGCTTGTAGCCACGAGCCTTTGACTCAGGTAGCGAGGCGTAGAGAGTGCGGACCTTGTCGAAGATGTTGGTGTACGTGGCAGGGTTAGACCGAGGTGTACGCCCAATAGGCGACTGATCGATGTTGATGACCTTGTCGATATGCTCGATACCGTTGATGGTCTTGTGGCGACCAGGGACGACTCTCGAGCGGGCGACTGTTGCATGCAGACCTTTCGAGAGAATCTCCTGCACCAGCGACGACTTCCCAGATCCAGACACTCCAGTCACCGAAATGAATTTCCCTAGCGGAAAGGTCACATCGAGATTCTGCAGATTGTTTTGCCGAGCTCCGAGAACCTCGATCGTTTCGCCTCTGCCTGATCTGCGCGACGTTGGCGTTGGGATGACACGCCGGCCCGAGAGGTACTCCCCCGTTAGCGACTCATCTGAAGCCTCAATGTCTGCGGGAGTGCCTTGCGCGACGATTTCGCCACCGTGCTCGCCAGCGCCCGGGCCGATATCAATGACGTGGTCAGCAATTCTGATCGTTTCTTCATCATGCTCGACAACGATGAGCGTGTTCCCAAGGTCACGCAGCCGCAGCAACGTCTCGATGAGGCGCTGGTTGTCGCGTTGGTGGAGCCCAATCGATGGCTCGTCGAGGATGTAGAGAACCCCAACGAGGCCGGAGCCGATCTGGGTAGCCAACCGAATTCGCTGCGCTTCCCCTCCGGAGAGCGTGGCCGCGCCCCTCGAGAGGTTCAAATAGGAGAGGCCTACATCAAGGAGGAACTTCAAACGTTCGCCCACCTCTTTGGTGACAGCCTCGGCAACGACCATGTCGCGTTCTGAGAGCGCAAGATCTGTCACGAAGCCATGGGCTTCAGTCAGTGGCATAGAGTTGAGTTCGTGAAGGGACTTGCCCGCCACCGTGACGCCCATAGAGACTGGGTTGAGTCGAGCTCCATGGCAGCTGTCGCACGGGACTTCTCGCATGTACTGCTGGTAGTACATGCGAGCTGAGTCTGAGTCGGTATCGGAGTAGCGCCGGGAGATAAACGGCACAGCTCCTTCGAACTGGGTTTGATACTCTCGTTTTCTCCCGAAACGGTTGAGGTAGCTCACATCGATGACTTCGTCGCCCAGACCGGTCATGAGCAGTTCCCGAACGCCCGCGTCCAACTCGGTGAACGGCGTCTCCATACTGAAGCCCACCCGACCTGAAACCGCGGCCAGTAACCGTTGATAATACCTTCCCTTATGGCCCGACCACGGGGCGATCGCGCCCTCCTCCAGAGTCTTATCTGGGTCTGGGACGAGCAGCTGAGGGTCCACCTGATAACTCGTTCCGATGCCAAAACAGGCATCGCACGCGCCGTAGGGCGAGTTGAACGAGAAGTTACGGGGTTGCAGTTCCTCAAATGAGGCATGGCCGTTGGGACAGGCGAATGCTTGAGAAAACCGTACGTCTCCCCCATCGACGATGTCGATCAGTACGGCTCCCTGGCTCAGCTTGAGGGCGACGTCGAGACTCTCGGCGAGACGCTGGGCCATGTCTTGTTGGACTACCAGCCGATCAACCACTACTTCGATGGTGTGTGTGAAGTAGCGATCAAGCTGTATGGGTTCGGATAGATCACGAACCTGACCATCGATCCTCGCTCGGCTGAAGCCGTCTTTGTTGAGGTCCCCGAGGAAGTTTTCAAACTGGCCCTTTCGACCCTCGACCACAGGCGCCAGCAGCTGGAACTTTGTTCCCTCGTCGAGTTCAAGCACCTTGTCAGCAATTTGCTGTGCTGTCTGACGTGCCACCACGCTCCCGCATTCGGGGCAATGGGGGACGCCAATGCGAGCGTACATCAACCGGAGGTAGTCATGGATCTCGGTGACAGTGCCCACTGTGGAACGCGGGTTACGAGAGGCGGTCTTCTGGTCGATGGAGATGGCTGGTGAAAGGCCTTCAATGTGCTCCACATCCGGCTTCTCCATCTGACCGAGAAACTGGCGAGCGTAGGCTGAAAGAGACTCAACGTAGCGCCGCTGGCCTTCTGCATAGATAGTGTCAAAGGCGAGGCTCGACTTCCCGGAACCAGAGATCCCGGTAAAGACAATCAGCTTGTCCCTGGGGATCTCAACGTCGATGTTCTTAAGATTGTGCTCGTTGGCACCGCGAATCACGATCTGATCAAGAGGCATGGGTTGGCGATTCTACTTTCGTGGAGAGGCTGTGTGGTGGGGGTGAGACTGCATCAGGCACCACTCTGCATTCTTAGGTCCCTACGCAACTCATTGATCTCATCGCGCAGCCTGGCTGCGTACTCAAATCGGAGCTCTTGGGCTGCGACCTTCATCTCCTCCTCGAGGTTGAGTACAAGACGCTCCAGGTCGGCCCCCTCAAGTTCAATGGGCTTGCGCGGCTGTTCTTTACGGCGCTCAGAGCCGCCGGTTGACCCTTGAACAAGCTCGAGAATGTCCGAGACCTGTTTACGGATGGTCTGCGGATCGATCCCGTGCTCATCGTTGTAAGCCTCTTGTAGGGCTCTGCGCCGATTCGTTTCGTTGATAGCAAACCGCATCGAGTCGGTGATCTTGTCCGCGTACATGATGACTTGTCCCTCGACGTTTCTCGCGGCACGCCCAATCGTCTGAATCAGCGATGTTTGGGATCTGAGGAAGCCTTCCTTGTCTGCATCAAGGATTGCAACAAGCGAAACCTCCGGAAGATCCAAACCCTCACGTAGGAGGTTGATACCAACCAAGGCGTCAAATTCGCCCAAACGAAGCTCCCGGAGAATCTGGACTCTTTCCAGCGTATCGATTTCTGAGTGGAGATACCGAGCACGAATACCGGCTTCTATCAGGTACTCCGTCAGATCCTCTGACATCTTCTTGGTCAGGGTGGTGATGAGCACGCGCTGATCCTTCTCGGCTCGCTGGATAACCTCCTCCATCAAGTCATCTATCTGACCCTTGGTTGGTTTCAGCACTACCTCGGGATCAATGAGACCGGTAGGCCGAATAACTTGCTCAACCACCTGGCTTGAGTGCCCTAACTCGAAGGGCCCCGGTGTCGCTGAAAGGAAGACGACCTGATTGGATCGCTCCAACCACTCGTCGAAAGTAAGCGGCCGATTGTCTTTGGCTGATGGCAGACGAAAGCCGTGCTCGACCAAGGTGTTCTTACGGCTGCGGTCGCCTGCGTATTGGCCACGGATCTGAGGAACCGTGACATGAGACTCATCCAAGATGGTCAGGAAGCCGTCGGGGAAGTAATCAAGGAGGGTGTACGGTGGCTCGTCCTTCAGCCGCCCATCCAAGTGCCGCGAGTAGTTCTCAATTCCGTTGCAGTAGCCAACTTCGCGCATCATCTCGAGGTCATACGTCGTTCGCATTCGCAGTCGTTGGGCTTCAAGCAGCTTGTCCGCTTGTTCAAAGTCAGCCAAAGAGTCCCGAAGCTCTGCCTCAATACCCACCATGGAGCCTTTGAGGCGTTCCTTCGACGTCACGTAGTGGCTCGCCGGATAGATCCAAGCTTGCTCTAGCTCTTCGAGGACCTCGCCGGTTAGCGGGTTCATGCGCAGGATCCGCTCCACTGTGTCGCCCCAGTACTCGATTCGCAGCACCGTCTCTTCGTACGCTGGGAACACTTCAAGCGTGTCTCCCTTCGCCCTAAAGCTACCCCGCAAGAGCGCCATGTCATTACGGTCGTACTGGATTGAGACCAATCGACGCTTTGCGTCGTTTAAGGAAAAGTCCACGCCCTTCACGAGCCGAAGGAGGTGCCCCTCATACTGTTCTGTCGCCCCAAGCCCGTAGATTTGCGAGACTGACGCCACAATAATGACGTCATTTCTTGTGAGGAGTCCCGACGTAGCTGCGTGCCGAAGTCGATCGATTTCGTCATTGACCGTTGAGTCCTTTTCTATGAACGTGTCGGTGGCAGGCATGTAGGCCTCGGGTTGGTAGTAGTCGTAGTAGGAGACGAAATACTCCACCCTGTTGTTGGGGAAGAACTGTCGATACTCGTTGGCCAGTTGGGCCGCCAGAGCCTTATTCGGAGCGAGGACGAGAGTGGGGAGCTGCGTCTTCTCTATCAGCCAAGCGATGGTTGCCGACTTACCCGAACCAGTGATTCCAAGGAGTGTCTGGAACTTGTCTCCGCGCGCGATCCCCTCCGCCAATGAAGCGATCGCGTTCGGCTGGTCCCCTGCCGGATCAAAGTCTGAAACTACCTCTAACACCACGGTGTAAAGCTACCACTGGCATGTGACAAGAAATCCGAGGCCGCCACCGTTACGCCGGATCAGCCGCATTCTCAAACCACCATTGCTCTACGGCGCTCCGTAGATCATCCCAAGATCCTGAGTTGTCAATACACGAGGCCGCCATCGTCCCCCATACGTCATTGCTGGGTTGTCGGGCGATTCGATCGTCGGCCTCGTCGGGAGAGAGGCCTCTCGCTATCACCCTCGCCCGGCGCACAATCGGGCTCGCTGTCACAAAGACCACGTGCCAGGAGTCAGGGATCCATGCCAACGGCATCGCCGCTTCAACAAAGATGTGTCCCTGCGCCCGCTCCACAGCCGACAGCAGTGCCGCGGCTATAGCTGGGTGGGTGAGTGCTTCTAGTTCGGCGAGCTGTTCAGGGTCGGAGAAGACAATCGCTCCCAACCTCGGTCGGTCGATCTCGCCATCGATCACCACCTCGGGCCAGCGTGCAGAGACCGAGTCGAACGCCGGACCATCAGGAGTGAGCACGCTGTGACCAAGTCGATCTGCGTCAATGATGGTGGCACCACGCTGTTGTAACAGCGAGGCGACAGCGCTCTTCCCAGAGCCAATGCCTCCGGTGAGTTGGTACACGGTTCTTGTGCTCATATCCACCGGCAGACTCTACCTCGCGTTAGGTGCTTCTCGAGCTGCTCGAGATACAGCTAGGGGACCTCAGCTCCCGCCGAGATCCCCTAGCAATACGCATTGGTGGATGGGCTATCTCTTCCCGATGCCACGCTCTTTCAGTTCCTGCAGGATTGCTTCGAGTGACGAGTCGACGTTGAAGGTCGGCTCATCTTCAGTCTCCTTATCGGCCTCACGCTCGAACTCGCGGGTCTGCGGAGCGGCGCTGCGACGGCGAGGACGGTCTGGACGACTTGGGGCGCCACCCGAACCTCCGCTATCGCGGTCAGGACGAGGACTACGCGAAGGCTTATCCTCGGGGGCACGCTCGACGTAGTCAGGCGCAGCCTGCTTGATCGAGAGGTTCACCCTACGACGCTCGTCATCCTTCTCGATGACCTTCACCTTGACCTCTTGTCCTAGTGATAGTTCAAGCTCAGGAGACTCAACGCGATGCATGGCGATCTCCGAGACGTGCACCAGTCCCTCGACACCATCGGCAACGGTAACAAACGCTCCGAACGGAACAGTCTTGGTGACCTTTCCGTCAACAATTGTTCCAACGGCGCAAGCCTCAGAGAAGGCTTCCCATGGATCAGACTGGGTCTGCTTGATAGATAGTGAGATCCGCTCACGGTCTCGATCGACCTCGAGCACTTTGATGCTGACCTTGTCCCCCACCTTGACCACCTCAGAAGGATGGTTCACATGCTGATAAGAAAGCTCAGAAACGTGTACAAGTCCGTCCATGCCACCGAGGTCGACGAAAGCACCGAAGTTGACGACGGATGAGACGACACCCTCGCGCTCCTGGCCCTCTGCGAGGTTGTCGAGGAAGGCTGTGCGTTCCTCGGCCTGCTCTTCTTCAAGATAAGCACGGCGAGAAAGCACGACATTGTTTCGGTTGCGGTCCAACTCAATGACCTTGGCAACGACGTTCTGACCGATGTATGGGTCGAGATCACGGACTCGACGAAGCTCAACAAGCGACGCTGGAAGGAAGCCTCTTAGGCCGATGTCAACTATGAGTCCACCCTTGACGACCTCAATGACTGGCCCTTCGACGGTGTTACCCGACTGGGCTAGCTCCTCGACACGTCCCCACGCACGTTCGTACTGTGCGCGCTTCTTTGACAGAACAAGACGACCATCCTCGTCCTCTTTGTCGAGCACGAGGGCCTCGACGGAGTCGCCCACAGCGACAATGTCTGTTGGGTCCACATGCTTGCGAATCGACAACTCACGCAGTGGGATGACACCTTCGGACTTGAATCCGATGTCGACGAGTACTTCATCACGGTCGACCGATACCACGGTACCGGTGACGATGTCGCCCTCCTCGAAGTTGACCATTGTCATCTCGAGCGCTTCTAGAAAGTCGACGTCGTCAGGAAGTGAGTCCAGGTTGACGGCATCTATGAACTTAGGTGAGCGGCGTTTCTTGATCGATGGGCCAGAATCACTCTTCTCGCTAGCCTTTTCC
>CAXMPE010000017.1:0-7787 GCA_964195245.1 uncultured Verrucomicrobiales bacterium
AAATGACCCGGCGCCCTGTCGAATCGATCTGATGAGGACGATGAAGGCGCCTAGAACGGGAATCAGCCAGCCAATCGCCCATCCTGGCGTCCGTTGGAAGACCTGAATTATGCTCTGGGCTTCTTGCACATGCTCGATCCAGTTTGCCCGAAGCCATGGGTCAACCGCAGCGAATGGCCCGGAGAGGCATTGCGGAGTGCTGAAGAAGAGCCAGACCAATCCTGATCCGGCGACAGCGCCGAGAGCGATCAATCGGCGGGACGCTCTTTCAGAAGTTTTCCAGACTGTAGCGGCAACCCCCGCGCCAATGATGAACAGAGGAACGAGAACCGACCGAGACAACACATCACAGGCAGTGCCGAGGATGCGCGCTGGTGGAGCAAAGATGAGTGATGAGGAGAGGCCAATCAATGGCGTACCAGCGAAGAAGACGGCGGTGCCTGTCCTAGCGGGTCTCCCCACTCGAACGAATATCAATCCCGCCGTAATCATGACGCCAGCCACCACTCCAACGGCCTCTAAACCGACGGACAGTGCAACACCAGCGCCAGTTGCAGCAAGGAGAGCTGACCTCCAGTGCTCGAGCTTTAGAACTCCCAAGATCATTATGAGAGCAAGCACTATCTGCAGGTTGTGGTGGTCGATTCTTCCCACGCTGAACTGTGTAAGCGTCCACAGTGATGCGACCGCGAAGAACAAAGAGGGGATCACCGCCTGTTCTCCGCCTATCAGCCTTGCAATTTTCGACACCAGGTACAGCATCAAAACGGCGAGAAGGATGGGAAGCGCGATCCCAGCCACCTTCAGGGCGGCCTCATCGCCGAGAAATGGTCGTAGAGGAAGTATGACCGCGAGGAGCAGAGCGTCTACGTGCCGCGTCCAGTGCATGACCAAGTCGCCCTCGATCCCTAGCCGGTATTGATGAAGGTCCCACCAGCCTTGACCGTTGAGGAGGTCCTTGACCTGCATCGCCCGCATAAGGTCGTCGTTATTGACAAACGTCTCGCCCACAATTCGTGTCCGACCGAGTATCAGTTGAAGGCTCACGAGTAGGAAGGCAGCTACTGCGAGGGGCGCTTTCGACGATGGTTTGGGATCGGACACGCCGGAACTCTACTGAAGTGTTGATGCGTCTCGGTGGCTACGCTCATGCCTACCGGTGTCTGGAGTCACATGAGCGAATTTCTCGAACTAACGCGTGAAGGCCATGTCGCGACTCTGTGGCTGAATCGGGCTAAGAAGCTGAACGCTTTGCATCAGGAACTCTGGGAGGCGATTCCTCAGGCGGTGGCTGAACTCGACGAGGACGATGATGTGAGAGTCATCATGGTGGCAGGACGCGGAAGAGGACTCACAGCAGGTATTGATCTCCAGACCTTCGGACCGCTGCTGGCCTCGGGCGAGTCACCGATCGGGAGGGCAACCTCCCCCGTCGGCAAACGCAAACAGACCTACAAGGGGATTCTGGCGATGCAGCGAAGCATGTCTTGCTTTGCCGATACGGACAAGCCAACAATCGCTGTTATTCACGGTCATTGCCTGGGTGCCGGCATGGATTTGATAACGGCTTGCGACATGCGAGTTGCTGCCGCCGATGCCGTCTTTAGCGTCAGGGAGACGAAGATTGCGATGGCCGCCGATGTGGGGACGTTGCAGCGCCTTCCGCGAATTATCAATGCTGCCGCCGCCGCAGACCTGATCTACACCGGACGAGACTTCTCGGCCGATCATGCGATGAGTATCGGGCTACTCAACAGCGTCCACCCCACCTTTGACGATGCGTATTCGGCGGCTTCGGCGATGGCATCTGAGATTGCCGCCAACTCGCCTTTGGCGGTTCAGGGCTCAAAGAATATGGTGCGAGCCAACCAGGGCAGGACGGTAAACGAAGCGTTGGAACACATGGCGGTGTGGAACTCCGCCTTCATCCACTCGCATGACTTCACCGAAGCGGTAACTGCCTTCTTGGAGAAGCGACCTCCCGAGTTCAAGGGCGAGTAGCGATGGGCGTTCAGCCTGTCATTCTTTGTGGAGGCGTAGGAAGCCGCTTGGCCCCGCTGTCAACTCCAGATCGGCCGAAGCAGTTTCTACCGCTGATGTCGGCACAGTCCATGTTGGCCGACACGCTAGATCGAGCGCTGGCCGTGTCCGCCTGGGCGCCACTTCTTGTCGGTGGCGTCGATCACGCAGAACTGCTGAAGTTGGGTGCACGAGGTGGTCGAGTGGTCTTGGAACCAACCGCTCGTAGTACCGCTCCCGCTCTTGCGGTGGCGGCTCAACTCATGGACCCAGCCGACGTAATGCTGGTAATGCCAAGTGACCATCACATTGAAGACGCTGATGTACTGGCTTCGGCGGTCGATGTAGCGGTTGAAAGGGCTGAGGAAGGCGACCTAGTTTGCTTTGGAGTTGAGCCGACACGACCAGACCCGAACTATGGCTACCTTCGCTTCCAGGATCTCGGGTCACCGTGGCACCCGGTGGACCTGTTTGTGGAGAAGCCAGATAGTGCAGAAGCTGAACTCCTCCTGGCGGAAGGGGCGCTGTGGAACTCCGGGATGTTCGTGTTCACGGCAGGTGCGCTGATGGCTGCGATGCAGGAACTCCAACCAGGGGTCGTTGTTGAGACGGCGAACGCCCTCGCGACGGCACGGCCGTTGGCTGGTGCCATGCTCCTTGGGGACGCCTTTGGTCGTTCCCCTTCGGTTTCCATCGATCATGGTGTGATGTCGCTGGCGCGTAACGTATCTGTAGTGGGCCTTGATGCGGGGTGGAGCGATGTGGGTAGTTGGGACGTACTTTGGGAGATCGGCCCCAAGGATGCCTCGGGATCCGTCGTGGTCGAGGGTGTCTCGCTAGGGCCCAACAGAACCGTTGAAGTTGGGTTGGCTGATGCTGTGTTCGAAATCTCCGGCAGAAGAGGAGCCCTCCGTCTGAGGTGATGCAACTACCAATACCCGATTCCTATCATTCGTGTCGTGGAAACTGTAGGGAACACCCCGCTTGTTCAACTTCGACGTCTTGCACCCACTGGCACCCGTCTCTACGCCAAGCTTGAGTGGCATAACCCCACCGGGTCGGTGAAGGATCGTGCGGCGTGGTTAATGTACGGCGACGCGATTCGGACCGGAAAGCTACGGCCGGGCCAGACGATGATTGAGGCGACGTCAGGCAACACTGGGATTGGGCTTGCTCGCTTGGCTATCGTCAATGGGCATGAGATGGTTATCTGTCTCCCGGCCGCAGCGACCGAAGAACGTAAGAAGGTCCTTCGCGCTTACGGTTGCGAACTGATCGAGATCGATGGAGGGCCCGCTGATGCAATCACTCGGGCCAATGAGTTAGTCGATGAGGGCGCCGGCTATATGGTTCATCAGTACAGGAATGAGTTCAATCCGTTTTCTCATGAGGTGGGCACCTCGCAGGAATTGCTGAGGGATTGGCCGCTGTCGGCCCCTCCCACACACTTCTTCGCCCCGTACGGCACCGGCGGGACGCTCACGGGTAACACGAGGGGTCTATGCCCTACCTGGCCGACCACCAGAATGCATTCGGTTGAACCTTTCGTCGATGATCCCATAGGCGGGATGCGATCCCAGGACGATCCTTTCCAACCACCTATCGCAGAGTTGTCCTTGGTCACCGATCGGCACGAAATCACGCGTGCCGAAGCCGACGAGATGGTGTTTGAGGCCATGCAGATCGAAGGCATCTTCGTAGGCACCAGTTCAGGAGCGGTCCTGAAGGCTGCAATGAACACGCTTGATGCCGAGGGCGGAACCGCGATAGTGCTGCTCCCCGATGCCGGTTGGAAGTATCTGAGCGGTGCCCCCTGGATAGCCGAATGATGAAGAGAACTAGAACTAGGACTAGAACTAGAACCAGATCTTCTCTCACCGGATCACCAATCTCGAGGTGTCGATGCGGCAGCGACCCCTCGTCGAGGACACTTAAGGTAGTGGGAGGCTGAAGGCGTTGGGAACGTCGGTTATGAGCCCGTCAACTCCGGCTTCTATGAGGGCGGCTGCGATGGTCTTGCTGTTTACCGTCCACGGGATGACTTTGTACCCGCGATTATGGGCTTCCTCAATGGACTCCTTTGTCAGTCCCTCGTAGTTGGGAGACCAGATGATTGGCAGGTCCTCTGCGAACATCGGAATCTCAAGGTCACTAGTAAACGTGAGAACCGCCAGTGCGATTGTGGGATCTGCCTCGTGGGTAGCTTGCAACGACCGGGGATCGAAGCTCTGGATAACAGAGCGGTGGGCTAGGCCCCAGTACCGGAGGGCAGCGAGTGTCCTACTCTCTAAGACACCAACCGATGTCCCGTCGAATCCGTCACCGATGGCCCCGGGATTGTTGGGGTTTCGCTTCATTTCTAGATTGAATCGAACGGTCAGCGCGTTGGCCCGTTGCTTTTCCGTCTTGAGCTCCGATTCGGCGTACTGAGTGACTAGATCGAACAGCGTGCTGAGAGGAACGATCGAATAGTTGCTGGCCGTGAGCTGATTCTCGGCGATGGTCTGGTTGGGGAACCTCGCCATATCAGGGTTGAGATCACAAGCAAACCAGGAGAGATCGGCTGCTGTCAGGCTCCTGATCAGTGGCGACGTATCCGGGTTCGGGATATGGTTGGGTGCCTCTGCCTTGAGGCGGCACTTGTCCACAGAGACGACCGCGTCATGCCAAATCATGACTTGATCGTCCTTGGACAGATGAAGATCCAGTTCAAGGGTTGTTACACCTAGATCAAGTGCGGTCTCGAATGAGGGCAGGGTGTTTTCGGGCGTGAGTCCCCGGGCTCCACGGTGCCCCTGCAGGTCAAATCCGTGGGGTAGCTGAACCAATTCAGGAGATGGTTCTGGAAGTGGGTTGCCGCTGCAACCAGATAGCGGGATTACAAGCAGGGCTGTGACGAGTCCGACTCTCCAGGTGCCGGACATCAGGCGATTTCGACAGAACCCACTGTCTGCTTCCAAGGCCATTGTCTTGAGGTCTTAGGCAAGCAGGCAGGGGTGTACGGATCGTTAGCGACGAACTCCTCAGCAGCCGACTGGCTGGCCAGGTCCATTATGAGCATCGAGCCCACCATGTCTCCGGCATCGTTGAGGATGGGGCCACCGGCGATGATGTTGAACTGGCTCGCGTATTCAAGGTGGGCGTCGCGGTTAGCCGTTCTCACCGGGAGGCCACCGTCTCTATCTTCTGAGTAGATGGCAAATAGCATCGGATCAGCTTAGAGGTGGTTGTCTCAGTCGTCTCCGCCGTTAGGGTTGCCACCCTTGCCCCAGCCGTTCCCATTGCCGTTCTCACCGGCTAGCTCCTTCAGAGCTTTTGCGGCTGCGGAGACTGCCTTGCCGTGAGTGTTCCCGTTCGCAACCGGTCCGCCTGCCGCTACGGCTGCGAGCACATTGACAGCGTTACCACGACCAAGACCTTTCCCGTTTCCGTTGCCACGTGCAACGGCTGCTTCGACAGCTGCTGATGCCTTGGCAAGGCCTTCGGCTTTGCCTTCACCTGACTGTGCAGCAGTGGCTGTTTCGTTTGCTGTGTGGGCTGCCTTGGCCGCTTCGGCCTTTGCTTGGCCAACGGCACCAGGCGCATCTTGTGCGAGAGCAGCAGTGGGCGCCAGCAGGAGAGTCAGCGCCAGTCCTGTGATCCATACTCGTTTCATGTCTGTTCCTCGATCAGTTCGATGTGTTGAGGACAGAACAGCTGAACGCTGGTCCCCATGACGCCTCCTGCCAGAACGATCACATCTTCTTCAGTTAGTTCGTTGTCTGCTTCCAATAGTCCATTTAAGTAGTCAGTGAGGATGTCGTCAACGGAGTCTTCGGCATCGAGACGTGTACACATGATCTCTGCAGCAGCGATAAACACGTCGGGGGAGTCCAGAATTGCTCCCGCAAAGACGGTGTCGGCGACTGTTTCCTCAAGGCTGGCCACGAAGACGGCTGCGTTGTCGGTCAGGGGATCGGGCTCAGATGCGGGTACCTGTTCTGTGGTGGAAGCCGAGTTCGGAGCCGTCGCAGCGGGAGGACTTGTCGCATCGGTTTCGGGTTCGTTGACGATCGGGGCACTAGAGCACGCCGCAAGTACCAGAGCTAGGGCGATTGATCGGTTGAACATAGCTTGCCTTTGTCTACGGGCTGTGGTCCCAACAATATAGGAGAAAATGGAGGGCGAGTGGGTACGGCGACGTCGCCGGCTGCGGAGCCGGTTCCCAATCTGGGTGTGACAGCGGATGCAAAGGGCGGTCTCGTAGTACTGATATCCTGTGTTGATAGTTCCCCAATTCTCGTGGTCTCGAAACATGGTCCAGTCCGCTCGCAAGAAGTTTGCTCTCGTCGTGCTGATCACGTTCCTGTTGGTTGATGTGGTGCTAGTGCTTGGATACTTCAAAGAACGATCGAGCTTCGTGGAGAGCCATACCTGCCCGACGAAGAGGGTGAATGAAGTGCCGACCCTCGCTGGGGTAACGGGCTGGGCCGGCTCTCCTGTTGCCCTGAAATCGATCGGCGACGTCCCCTCCGCTACGAGTCTTGAGCAGATCGGCCCTGATCGGTTTCTCGTGACATCTCAGCTCGGCAGGGTGTGGCTGGTCTCCTCCGGAACAGAGGAGGTGGTCGTAGACCTCTCCGACTCTGTTTCTGTAAGTGAAGAGCAGGGGCTCTTGGACGTAGTCGCCTATGAGGAGTTGATCCTCCTCAGCTATACAGACGTGGCCGGTGACGTAGCCGTTATCTCGTACGGTGTCGGCCTTGATGGGCTTCCTGCCGGTGAGCCTGTCCTGGAGTTCAAGGTGCCTCAGCCTCACGAATGGCATAATTCTGGGAATCTTGAGGTGTCTCCTGCGGGGGATGTATATATCAGCCTCGGTGATGGCGGAGGGGAGTGGGATGAGTATGGGAACGGACAGGATTCAACCACTGTTCTCGGTGCGATCTCGCGGTTTACCCCTCGTCACGGGCGCGGTGAGGTGGAACTCGAGGTAGTGGCCTTCGGCCTCCGAAACCCTTGGCAGATTGGATTTGACGGAAGAACGGGTGATCTCTGGGTCGCGGACGTTGGACAGTTCTGCGTGGAAGAGATCAACGTCGTCCCAGCTGGGTCGGACTTATTGAATTTCGGCTGGCCAGCCCTCGAAGGCTCTTGGCAGCGCGACGCTGAAGTCCCGGCGGGTAGTAAGACCCCGTTGTTTGAGTACCGACACGAAGACGGTCACTGCTCAATCTCCGGCGGCCATGTGTATCGCGGCTCGAAGATTCCTGAGCTGGAAGGCAGGTATATCTTCTCCGATTATTGTCGAGGCTCGGTCTACGCGCTGGAGTTGGATGGCCGTTCAGTAGTGGGCGTCTCCGACCTCGGCCTGAGTGTGAGCTTGCCAACAGCGATCAACGAAGGCACCGATGGCGAGCTCTATGTTCTCTCTATCAACGATGGGGTCCAGCAACTAACCCTCGCTCCCTGAACTCGACGAGAAGGAGTCTCTCACTCCACAGTGATACGCTGAGCTTTCACCACGGAGTTCTCAATGCCCAACGCCATTGTTCTCGGAGCTGGCATGGTCGGTTCGGTTATGGCGGCCGACCTTGCAAGTGACTTTGAAGTCGTCCTTGTTGACGCGAGCCCAGCTGCGCTTGAATCTGCCTCCGCTCGGATCGGGGGAGGTGTGACAACGGTCGTGGCGGACCTATCGGATACCAGTCAGGTGAGAAGTGTCGTTGGATCGGCGGACATTGTCCTCGGAGCACTGGCTAGCCAAGTCGGATTCGGGGCACTCCGGG
>CAXMPE010000018.1:0-2595 GCA_964195245.1 uncultured Verrucomicrobiales bacterium
GGTTGAGGTCTAGGTCTGATTTAAGGAGTTACGACCGGGAGGCCAGAGGCGTGCCAATCCAAAATGCCACCCTCAATCTCAACCACGTTGGTAAAACCGAGGCTTTCAAACGTCTTTCTTGCTTGTGACGAGCGGTTACCGCTTCGACAGTACACGACGTACTTCGCGTCCTTATCGAGGGTGTCGAGCGTGTCGCCGAAGGAGGACTCATAGAAGTCGATGTTGATGGCACCTTCGATGATTCCGTCGTTGAACTCCTCGGGCGTACGGATATCAAGTACCACCACGTCGGGTCCGGCCGCGAGCACTGCTGCGGCTTCGGCTGAGCTCACCGGCGATACTGCTACTCCGGCACTTGAGCACGCGCTCAGCACGGTTGTGGTCAGCAATAGCGCCAAGAGGGCGGTCGTCATTCTTCGCATCATGAGTCCTTTGTTCCAACCATCGACATCTAAGAAGAACGGTACCTGACGTGCGATCCAAAGAGGCAACGCCGCGTCTGCAGTTTCTTGGTTGGCGTCGGGCCGAGCCTATCGTGCCCCAATGGGATCGATCATTCACTTGGTACGGCACGGAGAGGTCGCCAACCCAGAAAGGCTTGTGTACGCAGACCTTCCCGGTTTCGACCTCAACGACGTTGGGCGACAGCAGGCATTCGTCACGGCGATTCATCTCTCATCTCGCCCAATCGACGAGATCTGGTCATCGCCCCTTGTCAGAGCAATTCGCACGTCAGAACCGCTGGCAATGGGACTTGGTACCAGGATCCGGGTGCATCCCGACCTCACGGAGTGGCGGGGGCTCGAGGGGTGGAAGGGCGTTGCGTGGGATCAAATTACGGAGCGTTTCCCCGGAGAACTCGAGGCCTACCTAGAGGACCCCACCGACCTGCCGTTCGCCAGCGAAAGCCTCCGAGAGCTCGCGGATCGAGTAGTTGGGGTCATGAACCAGATCGCGGAGAGGACTACAAGCGAGTCCGTGTTGGTCTCTCATCAGGATCCCGTTCACGCTGCGGTTCGAGTGGCCACAGAACGCGGTTTCCCTGGGTTCTTCGATGACAAACCCACACACGGGTCAGTGCATACCCTTGAGCAGTTCCCAACCGGCTGGAAGCTGGTCGATGTGTACGAGCCCTTGGTCTAGTCCGAGTTTGCAAGAAGGTTCAGCAGGAACGGGCGGTCGGACTCGAAGGCAAGTTCTGGGAAGTCTTCAGCTGCGAACCACCCGGCGTCGACGGCGTCATCAGCTGGTGTCAACTCCCCTCCGATAAGCGATCCTCCAAACCAAACAGTGATCGCCGTGCGGGGGTCTTCCCAGTTCGTCTCAACTGCAAGCACATCCCCGAGGGTCACCTCTAGTCCCGTCTCCTCGGCCACTTCACGAACGGCCGTCTCTCGAATCCCGTCACCGGCGTCAACATGGCCTCCAGGAGGTGCCCAGAACCCTGAGCGGATGGCGCCCCTCCCCCGGAGCACCAGCAGCATCTTGCCCTGATCGATCACCACCACGATGGCGCCAAGAGGCGGATTGGCGAAGTGGGTGAAGCCACACGAAGGGCATGAAGGTCGAAGCTTCCCTCCCTTCATCTTGAGGGTCAGCTCGGTCGCGCAGCGAGGGCAGTATCGAAACGCTTGAAGTTCGTGGTCATGATTCATCTCGGCAATCTACACCAACGCCATCCGTTCTATCCTGTGGGCGATGAAGCGCCCCAACTTGATCCCTGCTCTACTCACCGCTGTCACCAGCCTGCTTTGGCTGTGGATCACCGTTTCCTCCGAGAGGTTGGCTTCTAGCGAAGCCCTTCTACTGGTAGCAGGCGTCGCGGTCATCACTCTCGTCGCTGTGGCAGGCCTACTGTTCACCCAGGCGCTGTGGGCCCAGCGCGTGTCCCTCCTGATGGTCGTGCTCTCCCTACTGCCGATTTGCATGCTGGACCGCTCCCCCTCCTGGTGGATCGGGGTAGGGCTCACCCTCGTCACCGCTTACGTCTTGGCCAGCCCCAGCACGTCGGTACGGGTCGGGCTTAGCCCCTCATCTCCTCCCCGGTCGGCTGCTCTTTTGATGCTTTCTTTGGTGAGTATGCCGCTGCTTGTTGCGCTGGTAAATCTCGGCGGAACACCACCAAGCGCCGCATTCGTTGTCGCGGGAGCCGCTGTGTTGCTTGGGTGGCTGTTTGGGAAGGTATCACTGCCGACTCTTTGGGTGCTCCGAACAGCGTTCCCACTATCGGTTGCAGGGCTTGTCGCGTACGGCCCTTTCCCTGCCTCGCTAGTACTACTGCCTGCCGCGGCGGCTATTGGTTGGTTCGCGTGGCAAGCGGAGACTCACATCGCGACAGTGCCCCTCATCCCCGAGCGCCATCATCCGAAGCCTGTCTTTGCCGAGTTCGCTCCTCCAGAAGTCTTGGACTCGGCCGGCCTCGACCGAAAGGGTCGGCGTGCGTAGGTACCCCAACCCAGTCTTCTTCTTCCCAGTCCTCTTGGCAACAGCCATCGGTGGCGCGCTCGGCTGGCTCATCATGGCAACGTCATGCAGTACCTGCACAGGCTGGCTCTGGTCCATCGGAACACTGGGGGCTCTTCTCGCAGGCGGTGG
>CAXMPE010000019.1:0-7425 GCA_964195245.1 uncultured Verrucomicrobiales bacterium
AAGATTCGCATCCCGAGTATCGGTGTCGATCAGGCCATCGTGGCGGGAGTAGGAAAGGACGACCTGAGGCAAGGACCGGGCCACTATCCCGGCACCGCACTCCCTGGAAGCGAGGGGAACATGGTCATCTCGGGGCATCGCACTACCTACACGAAGCCGTTTTACGACATCGATCGTCTCAACCCGGGCGACCGTATTTGGGTCGATACCGCCGACGGGTCTTTCACCTATATCGTGCAGGACTCCTACGTTGTTGATCCCAATGACCTCAGTGCTCTTGGTGGGTCCGAACTGCCGATCCTGACTCTCACGACCTGCCATCCAAAGGGAAGCGCGCGCCAGCGTCTGATCGTGGTGGCGCTTCTCGATCCGAGTCAGTCTGTTGCTCCTCGTGCATGACCGTGGGAGTTGCACTATGAACCGCTACAGTCGGCGCCTTAGGGACAGACCCCAGTCCGATCGAAATGACTAGCGATGGAGGACCTCGTGTGAACCAGATTCGAAGGAGGCTGTGGACGGCTCTCGAGCCATGGGCCAAGATTGCTCTGGTGGGGCTGGTCGTGTCGGGTGTTCTTGCGATCGTTCTCGCCTCATACATACCAAGGGAGGTGGAGCAGCGATTCCTAGAGACCAAAGCTGAATCGATTGTGGATCTGACGAGCATTCTCGTAGCGGTCACCACCGAGTACGGGGAATACGGGGTCGATTTGGGGGCTCTCGAGTCCCATGTCGCCCAACTCTCGGAGAGCGGGCGTTTCGTCAGGGCGAAGTTGTGGTCCCTAGATGGAACGATTCTCTACTCCGACGAGGCAGGTCTCATCGGGCAGACCTTCTTGCCCGATGAGGACTTCCACTCGATGACGGAGGCCGAATGGCATATTTCAAACCTCCTGGTCGAGGAGAACGTCTTTGAGCGCGATCTGGGTTACGAGAGGCTCCTCGAGACATACGTCCCGGTGTTCGTGGATGGCGAGGTCACCTTCATTTGGGAGGTTTATGAGCCTCTCGATGACTTCGATGAGGCCATCGCCTCTGTGCGAGTCAAGGTGTGGACTGCTGTTGGCTCCGGTCTTGCCATCCTCACCGGCTTCCTCATCGTGATCTTTGGAGGCCTTGTTTCCTCAAGGGAACGCGGTCGCCTCCAGGCTGAACATCGTTCGAGCGAACTCGAGAGCCTTCTCGAAATCGCTCGACTTTCAGCCCAGACTGCCAGTCCCGACACCATCGCTCGCGATGTCGTCGAGTTTCTCTTCTCGGCCCCTGACATATTGTGCGCGTGTCTTGTGCGTTTCGATGGTAAGGGCGGCAAATCTCGAACTCTTGCACAGTCCGGCTCACCTGACAGTTGCGGTCTACGAACGCCCGACGAGGACATCGATATACCCACTCACCCGCAAGCATTCGGCCCAACTACCTCACACGTTCGCCGCGAGGACTACGGCTTATGGATCTGCCACACCGAGCGAGCGGTCAACCGTACAGAGGCGGTTCTCCAAGCCATGCTCGAGGAGACTGTGATCGGTATCGAAAAGGCTCAACTGCACGAGGAACTGGAGGCGAATAAGGCGCACGTAGAGCGCATCATGCAAAGGCTGGTCGATGCACAGGACGAGGAGCGCCGTTCTACAGTCGCAGAGATCCACGATGGCCTTGCCCAAGACTTGTACCGAGTGCTCTTCGGAATACGGGGCTGCCTCACCGCAACCGAAGAGGTCCGTCATGCTGAACTCCTGAGGTTGGAGCGGCTGATAGCGGCCTCAAGCCGCGATCTTAGGACGCTCCTGCAGCAGATGCACCCCACCGTTGTTGATGATGTCGGCCTCGGGCCCAGTCTGCGTAGTCTCGGCCAGCGTATTCAAGCCGAGTACGGGATAGTGATTGAGCTAGAGCTTGGGCGTTTCGACGAACCGCCCTACGACAAGAGAATGGCCATCTACCGCATTGTGCAGGAGGCGCTCATCAACGCAGCCAAGCATTCGGGTTCAGACTCAGTGCGGGTAAGGATCAAGCAGCGCCCAGGCATGCTGTCTGCCGGAGTGCAGGATCAGGGACGCGGCATCATAGACAACTCAGGGGATGGGCTCGGCATATGGGTCATGAGGGAGCGAGCAGAGTCTCAAGGCGGTTCGTTGAAAATCGAGACAGGGGAGCACGGCACCACTATCGAGGCCTGGATCCCACTGGAGGTAGGAGAAGATGGACCCCATTAGAGTGATGATCGCTGATGATCACGCAGTCCTCCGTGACGGGCTCCGATTCATGCTTGGTGACGTTGAGGATCTCGAGATTTTGGCTGAAGCCGGCACCGGGAAGGCCGTGCTGGAGCAACTCGAGACACTCGTGCCCGACGTCCTGCTCCTCGATATCAAGATGCCAGAGATGGATGGCCTGTCAGCCCTGGCAGAGATCTCCATCAGGCACCCGGGCCTTCCCGTGCTTATCCTATCGATGTACGACGATCCGGCGTATGTTGAGACAGCGATCCGTTCTGGAGCGGCCGGCTACCTCCTCAAGACGGCATCACGGGATGAGATCGTTCGCGCTCTCCACGCTGTGCACAATGGCGACGGTTATCTTCAGCCCGAGATCACGCCGTTGGTATTGAAGCGGTTCACGCTCTCGGGGGGGAGTCCCGATTTGGATTTGAACCTCTCGCCGCGCGAACTAGAGGTGCTTCAGCTGATCGCAGATGGGTGGTTGACGAAGCAGATAGCGTTGGAGCTCCAACTATCGGAGTCAACGGTCAAGACACACCTCAGCTCGATGTTCGACAAGCTCGGCGTATCTCATCGGGCGCATGCTGTGGCATTAGCCCTGAGACAGCATCTGATTGACTGAGGCAAGGACATCACTTCACAAAAGTCGCTGCAGTGAATAGGTACCTAGAAGTTGGCCGGATGGTGACAATTTTGGTCCCAGTTCTTGGAATGGTCTGGGTTGCAGCCGCCTTCGGCATTGCAGGAAGCATCGACGCTTTTGGACTTTGGCAATCCGAACCGGTACATATTCTCGAGTGTGGCAGCGTACTGGCCGACCCCACCTCGGCGATTGGCCTACAAACTTCACTAAAAGCCGCAGTTGTCGTAGATGATGGGTGGCAAGGCCTCGGAATCGACGGAAGTGAAGCTCGTTCGATCGTGGTGGAGGCCGCTGGGCTGCTCCGTGGCACCGGAGTCAGCATCACCTCTGTCTCTGTTGGCCGCTGGAACCCACCGCCTGAAGCCAAGTCACCAGATGATGTTCTCACAGCAGCCAAAGAGTACCTCCCACTTGGCGATGCTGACATCATAATCGTACTTACCTCCCGATCCGAGACCAGAGGTGACGGCGCAGCAGACGTCGGCGGTAGATACGCTGTTGTTCAGCATCATCGGGGTGAGCGAGAAAAGGATGTAGCAGTGCTAGCCCACGAACTTGGACACCTCTTAGGGGCGTATCACGGATGCGATAGTCCTACTGGGGGTGGCGTCATGGCCGCAACAGGTTTCTCAAACGCTGATCTCCTATGCCCATGCACCCGCCGGGTCATCGAACAAAACGTCTCGATGCTGCACTCCGATCCGACTCAATCTCCGTGAAAGAACACAGGGAGCCATACGTCGGGACGTTTGGGCGGCCAGTTCTGGTTGCCCTCACGGTGACCATCGTGCTTGCTACCACCCTTCCCATCGTCGCAGCGGTCGCCGCACTACAGGAAGTGCGCTTCGAGGCAGAATCCCACCTGTTAACGGCAACGACCATGGTCGCGACACAAGCGGATCGTTTGCTCATCGAACAATTCTTCGAACTCGAACTCCTCGCAGCGACGATCGGCGACCACGCAGAATCAGAAGTGCTTCTTGCCTCCCTGAGGACAGTCTATGGCCGGATCGTCACACTAAGCAGCGGTATCATTTGGTTCGACAGCCGCGGCTCTCCCATGTTCGCCGAGCCCGAGTCGCTCCTTGACCCGGGGCCGAACGCCCAACCCATCACCAGTGGCTTGGCAGAAGGGGTGCGCCACGTGTCCATGCCGTTCGTGTCACCCAGTACCGGCCACATTGAAGTGGCTTTAAGCGTACCGGTATATACCAATGGCGGGTCGCGCCAAGGAACCCTCGTAGGGTTGCTGGATCTCACGGAGCCGCTAATCACCGACCTCGTTGAGCCGGCAAGGATGTTGGGGTCGACCGGCCACGCAGATCTCGTAGACGAACGTGGGCTTGTTCTGGCATCTACCAACTCAGGTCATGTTCTGGGGGCGGGAGACCACCCCGACCTCTACCGCTCAGCTGCCGAGAATCGTGTCCCGACTGTCAGGCGGGTTAGCCACGAGCCTTCCGGTTTCAGCCTCGACCAGTCGCAGTGGCATGTCATGGCGTACACGCCCCTGAGAGTCGCACCTTGGGGTCTCTCAATGGGAGCTAGTGAGGATGAAGTCTATTCGGCTGTCGCACGTCTTCAACGACGATTCGTGGCGATCGGTCTGGCAAGCCTCCTGACAATGTTGATCGGAGCAGCGACGGCCATCGGGTTGTCCCGACAGACGGATCGAGCCTAGTTCTACAGGCACTGCGGTACCGATACCACAATGAGCGCCTGCCCATGGTGGTAACAGACCATAAGAACTCGGAATGTGACGTGAAGGTGCCTACAAAGTGCCTACAAGCCCCCCAAAGAAGCACAAACGGCACAACAGGATGCGACGAGAAACAATGAGGAATACGTTGAATAATTAGGCTCAAGGGCCGAAACTCCATATTCCATAGGCTCAACCAAAGGAGGGTGATCTGCCCTGATAAGGCAGAGGTCCCTGGTTCAAGTCCAGGTGGGCCCACCACACGTCACCCGAATGAACCGTTCGCGGCTGACTGCTGCTGCATCGCTTCAAACTCAGCCCAGGGCGACTTCAAGCCCACCAATCAATTGGGCGACTTCTTGGTGAGTCGTATAGTGAATCATCGACATCCTCAGAACCCCCGTTTCTGTCGAAATACCCATCCCCTGCAGCGGGCGGTACCCGTAGAAATCGCCAATGCCAGTCATCAGCTTGTGATCAGTAAGCACCCTCTGCACCTCATCAAGGGACCGGTCTCGAGGAACTATTGAGACAGTTGGTGCCCTGCTCACCGCATCGGACGGGCCGACTAGTTGAACATCATCTCGTCTTGAGAAGTATTCGAGGAGAGGGGTGACTAGGCCAATCTCGTAGGCTCGTATCAGGTCGTGCACGGCACGACCGCGGTCAGACGGGGTGCCCCCGGCACCAAAGTGATGCTCATACACCCCATCGAGATACTCGATCACTCCCGACATGGCTGCTACTTGGGCATGATCAGGGCCGGCAGGTATTAGCTTGTAGTGCGTGGCGTCGGCCTTGAAGAAATGGTTCTGATTGGGCAACTGCTCGAGGAGGGGTTCTCTCACCACCATGACACCCTGATGCGGGCCCCAAGTCTTGTAGGCCGAGAACAGGTACACGTCCGCCCCAAGAGCCCCCACGTCAGGCAGTCCGTGCGGAGCGTACGAGACCCCGTCCACAACCACTGTGGCGCCTACCGCATGGGCCTTTGCGGCTAGCTCAGCCACTGGGTTGATTGCGGCAACAATGTTGGAACAGTGGGGAAACGCCAAGAGCTTGGTTCTTGAGGTCAGCAAGCCGTCCAGGTCATCAGGATTCAGGGCACCCGTCTCGGTATCTACGTGCCATTCCTTCACAACGATGCCTCTCTCGGCAAGTCTCCTCCAGGGCCCGGCGTTGGCCTCGTGGTCCTGAGAAGACACGACGATCTCGTCGCCGTCTTGCCACATCTCGCGGAAAGCGTTCGCCAGGACATAGATGTTTTGGCTTGTCGAGGGCCCTATATGGACTTCGTCAGCAGAGACGTTGAGCCAAGCCGCGAGTCTGCGATAGGCCATATCCATGGCCTCCCCTGCCGCTTCGGAAGCCGGGTACCCGTGATAGGGCTGGATCTTGGACCGTTGGTAGTAGGCCGTTAGGCGGTCGATCACCTGCCGGCAGGCGTAGGAGCCTCCTGCGTTCTCAAAAAAGGCCCAGCCTTTGAGTGACGGCTCATCGAACGCAGGGAAGTTGGATCGAACGAATTCGACGTCGAGTGATATTCCCATACCTAGTTCGCCTCGTAGATTTGCACCACGGTCACACTACCTCCGGTAGAGATTTCTGGACCGCTTGGCTAGCACTGCACCCTTCGAGGATCCCTTCAGCCAGCGCCCGGCAGGGAAGGCCCGCAGAACTCGTTGGCCTCGCCCTATGATCTTGTGGTCCGAGGAGGTTCCATGAAAGCTGTCATCTGCAAGTCACATGGCGATCCGGAATTACTCTCTTTTGGCGAACTCCCGGACCCTGTTGCCGAGGCTGGAGAAGTGGTCATAGACGTGGCAGCGGCTGGCGTGAACTTTCCTGACACGCTCACCATCCGCAACCTCTACCAGGTCAAGCCCGAACTCCCATTCTCTCCTGGAGGCGAAGCTGCTGGGGTCATCTCCCAGATCGGGTCGGGTGTTACCCATCTCGCGGTGGGTGACCGGGTAATTGGAATGCTTGGCGCTTCGGGTGGGTTCGCTGAACAGGCCGTTGCCAGCGGGGCCATGTGCATCCCTGTCCCCGATGAAATGGCGCTTGATCTAGCTGCAGCCTTTGTCTTCGTCTACGGCACGTCGTATCACGCAATCGTTGACCGAGCAGACCCCAAACCCGGCGAGACCATGCTCGTGTTGGGGGCTGCGGGCGGCGTAGGGCTCGCCGCTGTAGAGATTGGGACCGCTCTTGGTCTACGAGTCATAGCTGCTGCATCCACCGAGGAAAAGCTCCAAGCCTGCCGCGATGCTGGGGCCGAGGAGACGATCAACTACATCACCGAGGATCTTCGGTCACGCATGAGGGATCTCGGCGGGGCCGATATCGTCTATGACCCGGTCGGTGGGGAGTACGCAGAACCTGCGGTTCGATCTCTCAACTGGCTTGGAAGGTACCTAGTGGTGGGTTTTGCCGCCGGAGAGATCCCACGGATTCCGCCCAACTTGGCCTTGCTCAAGGGTTGCGATATTAGGGGAGTGTTCTGGGGTTCGTTTATCGCAAGAAATCCTGATCGCCACCAAGTCAACATGGATCAGTTGGCTCGATGGTTCGAAGATGGCACAGTGAGACCACTCATATCAAAGCGATACTCACTCGAAGATGCTGCAAGAGCCCTCCGAGACATGATGGACCGCAAGGCCGTGGGGAAACTCCTCGTCGAAGTGAATCCTGAGCTTTACTAGGACAGGTTCAGGCACTTCGGGCTAGTTGCACCGATCTTCGTAGGCCCATCTCACATGCAGACGCAGGTCCTCGTCCTCATCAAGTAGAACGATGAATGATTGATACTCCTGGGCTGTGATCTCATCCCTCTGCAGCCGCTTATCCAGTTCTGCCGTGAGCGA
>CAXMPE010000020.1:0-7670 GCA_964195245.1 uncultured Verrucomicrobiales bacterium
GCGAGCGGGGTCTGGAGTCTGAGGGAGAGACCCGAGATCAGATCAGCCCGGACTTTGGCCAAGGCCTCTTCATGGGCTAGCTGAGTGGCTATATCTTTGTCTCGTTCTTTCATTCTTCGCCGCGCCACGACCCAGTACAAGCCCATCGCGAGTGACGGGATCAGCAAAGTTACGAACACTTGAGCAATGACGGCGATCCTGGCGGCAGAGTCTTCTGTCGCTGAAATGGAAGCTGAAGCGGCGTCTTGCTGGGCTGTTGCCGCTTCGACGGCTACGGTGAAAGCTGGTTCGAATTCCTGTTGGCGGACCGCCTCGGCGGCGCCAGAGGTTGCGAACTCAAGGGCAACAAGAATGTTCTCTCCGGCCGTGATCACGTCGCTTGTTGCGAGGGATCCGGATCGAGATGCCAGTGGCGTGGCCTCATGGAGCAAGCGCAAGTATTCGAGGTTCGACCGAGCCTCGGCAATTGCAATTGCAGCATCAGCTTGGGTTGCTACTCCGAAATCAGCGTCTACAACAAAGACGATGGCCTGCGCGATTGACACTCGGGCCAAGCTAGCGGCTCCCGCAGTCGCGTTTGCCGTATGCATTAGCTGAGCGTTCGTAGCCACCGATCGGGCGGTCGACGCCCCAACAACCATGGCGGCCCCAGCGGTCAGACCGAGAACCAGCAGCAGGCTAAACGCGATGATGCTTCGTTTGGGCCTGCTGATACTTGTTGCAGGGCTGGCTCGAACCGGTTGGACCATCTCGAAAACGTCCCCGCTGACGGGATTTGATGTCATAGGAAGTCCATCGGAAGCCAGACCAGCACCTTGAGCTAGAAAGTAGGTGGTTTGAGGCATTCCAACCGACCAACACGACCATCGGATTCGTCGACCTGATCGTGGGGATTGCTGAAAGGTGGGCATCTCTCGGCCAATACCGGGGTATGGGGCAACCCGAACCCACGCGCTGGGCACTCATGGGTTAAAGATTGGTGGCTCAAAAAGAACTCCAAGCGCAGCAACCATGCCAGACAGGAAGTCGTCCACAGCGACCACCGGAGCCGGGGTCTGCCTGCGTTGTAGTCGTACTCGGGATTGATCGCTAGACGCATACCGAGACTTCAGATACACTGGTTTGCCAAACGTCCCCATCTTCTGAGCGCGCCCTATGACAGATCAATCTGTAGCTACCACAGGTCTTGATGACCTTTGGGCACGTTTCAAGGCTCACGCTGACCCCGCCGCCCGTGAAGGCCTGATCATTCACTTCTCGTCTCTGGTGAAATTCGTCGCTGGTCGTGTTGGTTCGGGACTTCCCAAGAGCGTGGATCACAATGACCTTGTCTCTTACGGTGTGTTCGGTTTGATTGATGCGATCGACAAGTTTGAACCAGAGCGGGGATTCAAGTTCGAGACGTACGCCATCAACCGGATTCGTGGAGCAATCCTCGATGAGTTACGGGCGCTCGATTGGGTGCCACGTTCCGTCCGTTCTCGGGCGAGAGAGATTGATCGAGCCGTCGCTGAGTTGGAGCATCGCCTCGGGCGGCAGCCGACAGACGATGAGATCGCCAGCCTGATGGACATTCCTGTTTCGAAGGTGAGAGATCAACTCGGTGAGATTTCCAATCTCGGTGTTGCTGCTCTCGACGACGTTCTTGGTTTTGACCAAGGTGCGGCCACTCTTGGTGAGCGTGTTGCCGACCCGCGCGGAGTCAGCCCCGAGAACGCCTTCCAGGATATCGAGACGAAGCATATTCTCGCAGACGCGATCAACCGCCTTCCAGAACGTGAGCGTCTTGTCCTGACCCTGTACTACTACGAGGGTCTGACCCTTTCGGAGATCGGTGACGTCCTTGGTGTGACTGAATCCCGAGTCTGCCAAATCCACACCAAGTCGGTCATGAGCCTGAAGAATCGACTAAGCAGCTAGAGACGAAGTGCCCTCCGGCCACTCCAACAAAGACTAAGACTAGAACTAGGACCAACCCATAATCGTTGGTCCTAGTCTTTGTTTTAGTTCTAGTTGGGCTTTCGTTTAGACTCCCTCGCAACGAAACACGCCTGTGTTCGGCCCCACTGGTCAGACAATTGTCTGCGGGGCGACCTTCATTGGTCATTGCGGCTCTCGAGTCGCCGCACCGGCGGAAGAAAAACCAAACAAATGAAAGGAATACCCATGGCTGTTGTATCTATCAAGCAGCTTCTGGAGGCCGGAGTTCACTTCGGACACCAGACTCGCCGGTGGAACCCGAAGATGGCTGAGTACCTCTTTGGAGACCGCAACGGAATCCATATCATCGACCTGCGCATCACGCTTTCCCAGCTTGAAGCAGCCTACGAGACCGTTCGCAAGATTGTCGAGGCCGGCGGAAAGGTCCTCTTCATAGGGACTAAGAAGCAGGTTCAGTCGGCGATCGCCCAAGAAGCCGGCCGTGCAGGGATGCCTTATGTCAACCATCGTTGGCTTGGCGGTATGCTCACCAACTTCGCCACCATCCAGAAGCGGATCTTCTACTTGAAGGAGCTTCAGGGCATGGAAGAGGGTCCTAACAGCGAAGGCCTCACGAAGAAGGAGCGTCTCAAGCTCTCGAGAGAAGCTGTGAAGCTCAGCCGAAACCTTGGTGGTGTGATCGACATGACCCGACCTCCGCAGGCCGTGTTCATCGTAGATATCAACGTGGAGCACATCGCGGTACAGGAAGCCAACCGGCTTGGGATTCCAGTTATCGCTCTGGTTGACTCGAACTGTGATCCAACAGGGGTCGAGTATGTGGTGCCAGGTAACGATGATGCTGTTCGTTCGGCTCAGTTGATAGCGTCGGTCATTGCCGACGCGTGTGTTGCCGGCCGCCAAAAGGTCGGCAAAGACGATCTGAAAGACGAGGCCGCCGAGGCTGAAACAGCCGAGGACGAAGCCGCAAAGGCCAGCAAGTAGCCATGGCCGATTTCACAGCTCAGGATGTAATGGCGCTGCGCAAGGCAGCTGGAGTCGGAATGATGGACGCCAAGGCTGCCCTCACCGAATCTGGCGGCGACTTAGATGCCGCTGGCGTTCTCCTTCGGGAGAAGGGTCTAGCCAAGACAGCCAAGCGCGCCGGACGAGAAGCTTCCGAAGGAACCATCGGCTCCTACCTGCATGAGCAGGGCGGACGCGTGGTGACTGGCGTTGTGGTCTATCTCAGTTCCGAGACCGATTTCGTTGCCAAGAGCCCCGACTTTGTAGATGCTGCTCGGGACTTGGCGATGCATATCGCTTGGGCAAACCCACAGTGGGCGACTATTGATGATGTGGGCGCTGACGCCCTGGAGGCAGAAAAGTCCATTATTGCAAAACAGGCTGAGAACGAAGGCAAGCCTGCTGCCGTCATCGACAAGATTGTCGAAGGACGCATCCGTAAGTACTACGAAGAGAACGTGCTGTCAGAGCAGAAGTTTGTAAACGCCGAAAAATTTGAGGGCACCGTTGGTGAGATGGTTCAGGCCCTCGCCCTCACGATGGGTGAGAACATCGGCGTCAAGGGCTTCTCACGCCTTGCTGTCGGAGGCGAGTAAGTGACTGCTTCCCCCGGCAACCGAAGGGTTCTCCTGAAGTTGTCGGGGGAATCGTTCGCCGATCCTGAGATTGGCTATGGCATCGACACAGCGGTCGTCGCTCGTGTCGCCGAGGAAATCGCCGCAGCCCTCAAAGAAGATGTTCAGGTAGCGGTCGTGGTCGGGGGAGGCAACATCTTTCGCGGTGTTTCAGAAGCCGCCAAAGGTATGGACCCCGCGGCTGCGGACTACATGGGCATGTTGGCCACCATGATGAACGCTCTTGCCATGCGCGAGGTGCTTGAAGCTAGCGGGGTACCCACGAGGGTTCTTTCGGCGATCGAGATGCGTCAGTTAGCCGAGACCTACATCCGGTTGCGAGCTGAACGCCACCTCAACAAAGGTCGAGTTGTAATCTTGGGCGCCGGGACGGGCAATCCGTTCTTTACTACCGACACGGCCGCTGCCCTACGTGGTGTGGAGATGGGCGTAGATGTGATCCTCAAGGCCACGCTCGTCGACGGGGTATTCGACAAAGATCCCAACCTCCACGATGACGCTGTGATGTTTGATGAACTGTCGTACATGGATGTGATTTCCAAACAACTAGGGGTCATGGATCTCACTGCT
This sequence comes from uncultured Verrucomicrobiales bacterium, assembly GCA_964195245.1. GTDB lineage: Bacteria > Actinomycetota > Acidimicrobiia > Spongiisociales > JAENVV01 > CAXMPE01. Next base: position 4,152 of record CAXMPE010000020.1, read on the forward strand.
ATTACGCTGTGTAAAGACAATGGACTGCCGCTCAGGGTCTTTAACATTCGAGAGCCGGGCAACATAACGCGTGCGATTCTCGGAGAAAAGATCGGGACGCTCGTCCACTAGGCACTGGTAGGAAGCAGAAGATGATCGAGGAATTGTTAGCTGAAGCTGCCATCGACATGGAACAGGTCGTGGAACATACAGCTCAAGAGTTCGCGACGGTACGGACCGGGCGGGCTAATCCTCAGATTCTCAGCAGAGTTCAGGTTGAGTACTACGGGTCCCGCACGCCTTTGCAGCAGCTGGCAAATGTTTCGGTGCCTGAAGCGCGACTCTTAATGGTTACCCCGTTTGACAAGAGCATCCTGACTGACATTGAGGCTGCGATCCGTGAGGCTGGGCTCGGGCTGACTACCGGCAACGATGGAAACATCATCCGTATTTCGTTCCCCATCTTGACTGAAGAGCGGCGCCGCGACCTCGTGAAGGTCGTTCGGGGCATGGCCGAAGACGGCCGGGTTGGAATTAGGCGTGCCAGAAGGGCGTGTAAGGAAGACCTCGAAGCCTTCGAGGGAGAGATCTCCGAGGATGATATTCATAGAGGAGAGCGGTCTTTGCAGGACATCACCGACGCTCATACCGATAAGATCGATCAACAGCTTGCTCAAAAGGAGCAAGATCTCTTGGAGGTGTAGAGAGTGGCGCGAAAAGATAAGGGTGACAAGGCGTCTCAGCCTGAGGCTGGCTCACCCGACGCTTCCGCCCCGCCTCAAGGGGTAACTCCAGAACTCTTCCACGATCTACCCGCTGAGGATGAGCACCTACTCGAGGATCTAGAAGTCTCCACTCCGCCGACTGAGCAGTATGACGATCTCGTCGAGGCGGTTCGAGCTGCTGATGCCGCGGGTCCGGTCGACCAAACGCTCTCCGTCCACGTTGGTGGAGGCGTAGGGATAGGGGTCGTCGGGTTTGAAGACATGACCGACGGGGAAGACGAGGCAGGTGTTCAGGCCTCGATTGTCCAGGACGACGAGCAAACTGCCGAGATAAAGGCGGAGATTGCGGCAGCCTCCCAGCGCCGACTCGACCTGCAGCGCCGGGTAGCCACTGGATTGGGCCTCGTAGCGATTGCTGGAGTTGCTGTGTGGGCAGGAGCCGTGTGGTTTGTTGGTTTCGTTGGGGTACTCATGTTTCTCGCTGTTGGCGAGTTTTACGGAGCTTCGCGTCGAGGGGGGTACACGCCGATGGCTCTGCTCGGCTTGGCCGCGACGATCCTCCTCTACACATTTGGTTGGAAACTCGGAGCCTTTGGTATTAGCTCTACCGTCGGCTTCTCGATCGTCATCCTGCTGCTCTACTACGCAATTGTTCCCCGCCAGCGGCCGTTCGAGAACATGGCTATTACGGCGCTTGGCTTCATCTGGATTGGGGCAATGGGAGCCTTTGTCGCTCCGCTAGTAACCGCTGCGGCGTGGCAACAATTGTTGGCCCTGATTGTTCTCACAGTGGCTGCCGGTGACACTGGCGCCTTCTTAGTTGGTCGGTGGCTTGGTCGTACGCGCTTTGCCCCTGTCCTTAGTCCAAACAAAACTGTCGAAGGGCTCGTCGGTGGGACGGCTTTGGCGTTTGCCATGGCGGTGGCGCTGGCGTACGTGCCGTGGTTCTCTGATGCTGTAACCGTTGAAATTGCGCTCTGGACGGCGGGAACCGTTTCTGTTGTCGCCCCGATCGGCGACCTAGTCGAGTCGATGGTCAAACGGTCACTCGGTGTCAAGGACATGGGGACCATCCTTCCGGGCCATGGCGGTGTCCTCGACCGAGTGGACTCGTTCCTGCTCGTCTTGCCGGTTATGTACGTGGTCTACCTTTGGCTGGGTTTGCTGGGATGACCAGGTTGGTCCTATTGGGGGCCACCGGGTCGATCGGGACACAAACGCTCGATGTGGCCCATCGGCTCGAGATCGACCCCGCGGCACTTGCTTCTGGGTCGGGAACGCTGGAGTTTGTCAAGATCGCCCACAAGTACAGCGATGCCATGCTGGCTGTTGCCGCCCCCATCGACATGGCAGGCTTACGAAGGGAGTTTGGCAGTCGGATCAGCTTTGGGTCCGACGCAGTCATGGCGCTCGCCGCATTGCCTGACGCAGTTGTCATCAACGGTGTTGTTGGGTTCGCTGGGCTCGACGCGACTTTGGCAGCTCTCGATGCTGGGAACAGGCTTGGGCTGGCGAACAAAGAAAGCATGGTGGCGGCGGGTGCGCTTGTACAGAACGCTCTGCGGCGTGGCGGAGGGACGCTGGTTCCGGTTGACTCCGAACACTCTGCCCTCTTCCAGTGCCTTGAAGGTGAGCCACGCGCTGCAGTTCGGAACTTGATCTTGACCGCCTCAGGCGGACCGTTCCGCGGCAAGACTCGCGAAATGCTGACAGATGTCACGCCCGAAGAGGCGCTGCAGCATCCCACATGGAAGATGGGAGAGCGCGTCACCATCGATTCAGCGACTCTCGCAAATAAGGGCCTCGAGGTGATTGAAGCTCACTATTTGTTCGACGTGCCCTACGACCAGATCCAGGTAGTGGTCCACCCGACGAGCATCGTTCATTCGCTTGTGGAGTTTGTCGATGGTTCACTCTTGGCCCATATGGGCGAGCCCGATATGAGAGTCCCGATTCAATACGCCATCACCTACCCCGATCGCGCTGAGGGTGCGGGTCAGTTCAGCATCGCTGGTCGGACCCTTGCGTTTGAAGATGCTGATACCGACGTGTTTAGGGCGCTCGCGTTGGCCTACGAAGCCGGTCGGGCTGGTGGTCCGGCACCATGCGTGTTCAACGCTGCAGACGAGGTAGCTGTGGCTGCCTTCTTGGCAGGGCAGATCCCGTTCTTGGCAATCAATGAAGTTCTTGAGAGGACGCTCGCTCAGTTCGAGAAGTGCCAAATGGAGTCGGTAGCCCATGTGAAGGAAGTGGATGCCGAGGCGAGGTCACTGGCTAGCGAATCAGTGGCAGCTCTTTCGCGCTAGCCGGGAGAGCCGTTAAGCGCGAGCTCGCTTGGCCAGGTCCCTCCATAGGGCCCCTGTTCCCTCATGGCTAGAACGCAGCGTTTCCCAACGTTCAGAGCACTTCTGCTTCCAAGAGTGATATTCCTCCGGCACATCTGCATGGATTTGTGAACGCGAAGATCCCCATGCCGAGAGGGCCCTATCCAGCACCACAACGCCAGCCAGGAGCGAGGTGGGTGGTGGTGTCTTCAGGGGGCCAAATAGGTCCTCTCCGGGTGCCGTCATACCTTCGGTGTCGACTAGCTCAGGATTGGGTCGGTGCAGTTCGCCCAGCTCGAGAAGCCGTTTTTGGATGTCACCAGCGAGTTCAAATCGGCTTGAGTCCCACACCCGAACTGACTCAAGCCAGGGGATGGCCCAATGCACCACGCGATCACCGAAGAAGAAGCGTCGCTCAGCGATGGCTTGGGTAGCTATCGCAGGATTGTCGTTCTCCCACGACTCCGCTTCAATCAGCGCAAGGCCGGCGA
>CAXMPE010000021.1:0-5486 GCA_964195245.1 uncultured Verrucomicrobiales bacterium
GGTTACCTGCGGTCGAAAAGACGGTGGGCCGCCCCATGCGATTCCACGATCTGCGTCACACTCATGCGGCGTGGCTGATTGCGAATAATGAGAACCCAAAAATAATCCAGGAACGCCTCGGCCATAAGGACATCTCGACGACTTTGAACGTGTACGGCCACCTCATGCCAGGCCTCGGGAAGGGCGCTGCGGACCGCCTCAACGAAAGCTTCACGAGGATTCGTGGCCACTTTTTGACCACTTCGGACTATTCTACGACCGTCAACTTGGATCGGAAAAGATGAAAAACCCCTATAGAGTAAGGGTCTTCTTTGTGTGGAGCTGAGGGGATTCGAACCCCTGACCCCCGCCTTGCAAAAGCGGTGCTCTGCCAGCTGAGCTACAGCCCCAAGCAGGTCGAAAGTATACCCCTCCGGCCATTGGAGGAGAAGTTCACGTCATCGTGGAGCATTCGCCTCTACGTAAAGGTCAATGGCGGTTCCTGCATCCGTCTGCCTGATGCGCTCCTCAACCACCACTGCGTCAAGGCCGCTGAGCCACTCCTGTGCCGATGATGCCTCCCAAAGAATGCTCGGGTGCTGCGGGCCACCGACTCCATCTTCGAGGTTTCTCAACGCGTGGCCAACCCCGATGATCTTCCCTCCAGGAGCGAGTAGACCGCGACTCGTCGTGAACATTGCGTCAAGTTGGTCGGACGGCAGGTGGACGTAGAACACAAGGATGAGATCGAATCGCTCCTCAGGTTGATAGCTGAGCACGTCTGAAAGCACCCAATCGACCGTTAGGCCCTCTCGCGCGGCGATAGCCTGACCTTTTTCTAGGCCAATGGCCGAGAAATCCACAGCAGTCGAGTCCCAGCCTTGACTCGCTAGCCAGATCGCGTTTCTGCCCTCTCCGCATGCCAAATCAAGGGATCGACCCACCGGGAGATCGGCCACCGCGGGTGGCAGAAATTGGTTCGGATCGGCCGACCACACGAGATCTTTGGCTGCGTATCTTTCGTCCCACATTTTGCTGCTCATGCGTCCATCCTATCTTGACGAGTGGGTATTGATCGCTGGTATCATTGCGGTTCGCACAATCTCAGATTGCTGCGGGCCCATAGCTCAGTCCGGTTAGAGCGCTGCCCTGATAAGGCAGAGGTCCCTGGTTCAAGTCCAGGTGGGCCCACCATCTGATCTAGCCTTAACCCTCGCTGTTTGTTCATCGTTTCGACTTCAACTCGATGACGTCAGAATCCGGCTTAGTGCCTAAGAAGTGCCTACGAACAGCCACCAAGCTCTCGTTCAGGCGGTCCGCAGCGTCCTTCCCGAGCCCCGGCATTAGATGTCCGTAGACGTTCAACGTGGTCGAAATGTCCTTGCGGCCGAGGCGTTCCTGGATGACTTTGGGGTTCTCATTGTTCGCAATCAACAGGGCAGCATGAGTGTGTCGTAGGTCATGGAATCGCATTGGCTGGCCCACTGACTTGTCGACTGCAGGTAACCATTGTCGGCGACGGAAGTTCGACCTGCGCAACAACTGCCCGCCTTCTGACGTGAACACGTTACCGTCACCAATCGCAGCCAGTGAACCGCGCAGGATCTCCACCAGGTCAGCAGGCAGGTGAATGGTTCGCCGCGAGTTCCACTTGGGCAGGTCAGGCTCGAGCATCTTCCCCGCAACCTCTCTCTGCGACTGGTTGACCGTCAGCTGCCCTTCAGCGAGGTTCACATCCTTCGCTTTCAGGCCCACTAGTTCGCCCCACCGCAACCCGGTGAACGCGGCCGTGTAGACGAGCGGCCTGTAGTGATCATTGAATTCGGTGAGTAACTGTCCGAGCTCCTCTGTCGTGAGGAACCTCGCCGGAGAAGGCCGCCTGCCCTTGGGAATGTTGATCAGTCGGCGCAACGGCACTTTTCCGAGTTCGTTGTGGTCACCGGCGAAGCGAAGGGCTTTCAAAACCAGTTGCAGCGCCTTCCTCACTGTCGCCTCCGCTTTGTCATCTTCAGTGAGTTCGTTCACCCATTTTTGGAGGACCGCCTCATTGATCCGAGCTATCTGCCGGCGACCTAGGTGCGGGAGGATCAGACTGTTTCCATAGGACACATCCCGCTGGAACGCTGGTGTTACGTCCTTCGGTTGCCGTGATGCCATGAACTTCCCCCAAAGGTCACCGAACTTCTCCCGACCGTCTTTTGGGTCTACATACTCACCGCGTCTGATCGCCCGTTCCTGTTCAGCTTTCCACACTTGGGCCTCACGAAGGTTAGTGAACACTTTGGACCGCTTCTTCTCGTTGGCTTGCAGGAACCTCGCCAAGTATTTGCCGGACTTAGTGCGGGTGATCCCTGGGGGGAGGTGTGAGGCTTTAGTTCGGGGCATTCTTCCTCCATTGGTTGTCCTGTTTCCATTGGTCGAATTCTTCTTGCGTGATTGTTCCTCGAGTTTTTCGCTTGTACATGCGCTGGTAGCCCTTGCTGTAGGAAGATTTACTGGCCTTTTGATACTCGAGGCGGCAGGTAGCGCGACAGAATCTCATCCCTCCATGGCTTGGCACAAACATTGTGAGGCAGTGGTCGCATCTACGGACAAGAAGGTCTCCTTCAACGACTTCGAAGAAAGCCCGTGACAGAATGTCGGTCGGTTCCTCGACAAGGAGTCCGCTGCGGTCGTCGTAAGCGACGGACAGCCTGAGATATGAGCTCGTGATGCTCATCAACTCAATCCGGGAAGCATGGTCAGGGTCATAGTTGATTGAGGATGGAATGTCGTCTTCACCCACCCGAAGAAGTTCTTTGAAAGGTGGGTAGGTGTCGATGCTTGCCACGAACTTTGCGGATGGTTCCCGGGTGTCTAGGAGTGCAATAGTGTCGGTCAGATCTTGGTGAATATCTTGCCACTCGTCCACCACGTAGGGGTGTAACCATGCTTCTGTGAGCGAGTCTTCGGTTCGGTCTTCGTCGGTAAAAGCAGAGAAGAGGATATCGCGCACGTAATGCGCCGACTCTGGGTCTTTGCTTCGATCGTGAACAGCCTCCATCAACTCCCCGCACCCCAGGCGCTTGGCGAACGAGGTAAAGCTATCCCTGTCGCCGGGAGTCAACGCTAATAGCTCCGTGTGGATCGGGCCCAGCCAATACCAGGCGTCTTCATCCTCGAACCCAGACGGAACCCGTCCTGAGAACAAAGCTATGTCCCGCTTAGACACCAGATGGGGGCTCCTTATGCGAGCAGGACTCAGAGGCCACAAGTCCGGCTGAGACGCTGAGTACGGGTTTTTACGTGTGTCCATAGCACGAAGTATACACGTTTATAGCTTGGACAACAAGTCGAGGACTGCCACAATATGGCCACAGGCACACCGTCTCTAAGAAAGGACAACAGATGCCAAACAAGCTGATCACAGTCAAAGAAGCAGCAGCACTGCTCGGACTCAGCCACTGGACGCTCTACTCGTGGGGCAGGAAAGGCGAGGGGCCCAAACGAGTCCTCATGGGCAAATCGGTCCGCTACAGACCAGAGGTACTCCAAGAGTTCATCGAAAGGCAATCAACATGAACGCCCAACAAAAAGGAACCGGTCCCGCTACGAACGGAACCGGTAACAACAATCAGTCATCAGGTATTGAGAATGATCATCGGGAACGTACATTAGTCGATTCAGAGTGTCGAGATGTATACGAGACAGCGAGTGCTGCTCATCGAGCAGGCCTGTCAGTGGTTCCGCCTAAGGAAGACGGATCGAAGGCTCCAGTCGGTAAATGGAAGCCGTTTCAGAAGAAACGTCCTACCGATCGGCAGATGCATCTCTGGTACGCGAGTCGCACGAAGCAGGGTGTCGGAATCGTGACCGGTGCGGTCTCCAACCACCTCGAAATGTTCGAGTTCGAAGGGCGGGCCGCAAAAGGTGGTGTGGTCAACGACTTCGAGGAACTCATGGACGCTCACGGCCACAAGGGTCTGTGGGAGCGGATAGAGGGCGGCTACACGGAGAAGACGCCGTCCGGGGGGTATCACTTTCTGTTCCACACAACCCAGGCGCTTCCCAGTGTTCCGCTCGCCAAAGACGAAGACGGGCAAGTGCTCATTGAAACACGAGGTGAAGGTGGATATGCGATCATCGCACCTTCTCACGGGTTGGTGCATCCCACAGGCCAGCCGTGGACCATGATGGCTGGTGGCGTCGATCAGATTGCAACCATCACGACGAAGGAACGGGACATCATCTTCGCTGTCGCCAGAATGTTGGATCGTCAACCCGACAAGACGATCATCGAGTGGGACGACAACCCAACACCAACACACGACGGCCAGTCGAGACCAGGAGACCTGTACAACACTCAGCCTGACATTCTGAGAATCCAAGAAACGCTCCTCGTGAACAATGGGTTCACTTTGGTCCTGACCACCGCCGACGGCACCAGGCACTTCACCCGGCCGGGCAAGGACCCGCGGGAAGGCACTTCGGCCACTCTTGGCAGCCCAAAAACTGGTGGCAAGTTCTACGTGTTCTCGACTTCGATTCCCGATTTCGAAGCAGAGAAGGCGTACGAGCCGTTCGCTGTCTACGCGATCCTTGAGCATGGTGGCGACTGGTCAGCAGCAGCAGGACAGCTTCGGAAGGAGGGCTTCCACGAAGACAAGGTGTCGACGACGGAAGGGCCAGTGACTGACGGTGGCAGCAATGACCCGCCCATAGAAACGTACAACGCGGCAGACCTCATGAAACGGGAGTTCCCGCCAATCAGGTGGGCGGTCCAAGACCTCATCCCTGAGGGGCTCAGCCTCCTTGCCGGAGGACCCAAAATCGGGAAGTCGTGGATGGCACTCGACATAGCCCTGGCAATCGCTAGCGGTGCCGACGCCCTCGACCGATTCCAAACCGGCACAGGATCCAAAGTGCTTGTCATAGCGTTCGAGGACAGTGAGAAACGTCTCCAAGACCGGCTTCGGCTCCTAGGCGTCGAATCGCACGCACAGTCAGCCCAAAGGAACCTGCTCTATCGAACGGATTTTCCCACCCTGCCCAACGGAGGCATCCAAGCACTCGACCGGTGGCTGACAGTCAACGCTGGCTGTCGCCTGGTAGTCCTAGACACCTGGCAAAGATTTCGGGTTCGAGGTAGTGACAGAAACGCCTACGCAGAAGAAACAGCTGATGCAACCGAGCTACACGACATCGCACTGAAACACCGGATAGCGATCCTGGTCCTGCACCACACTCGGAAAGCCGAAGCGGACGACTTCCTTGAGAAGGTGTCTGGCACAAACGGGCTCGCAGGTTCCTGCGACACGATCATGGTCCTCGAACGGGCCAGACAACAGTACGCGGGCACCCTCCACGTCACCGGTCGAGACTTCGGCGAATCGGAATACGCTGTTGAGTTCTCAGAGGGGCATTGGAAGGTGATGGGTCCCGCAGCTCAGTACCGGACGTCGGCTGAACGGGAACGGATCGTGCGTGTGTTGGTAGACGCCGACGAACCCATGAAGTTGAGTGAGATC
>CAXMPE010000022.1:0-7863 GCA_964195245.1 uncultured Verrucomicrobiales bacterium
AGCATCCCTGAACCAGACAACTGAACATTGCCATGGCTATCCCGCTCCACTTCCTTGCCAAGCTGCTCGGCAAGCACCTGAGCGATGGAGACACCATTCTCGTCCTCAATCCCTTCCGACACAGCGACGAGGCACCGCCCATGCTGGTCGAACGATGCCTCGATATCGGAGAGGAACTGGGTCACTGAGAACGCTATTTCAGGCACGTATACGAGATGCGGCCCAAAACCAGCCTTCCGGCCAAGAACAGAAGCTGCTGTCAACCACCCTGCGTTTCGCCCCATCACAATGTCGATCTTCACTCCGGGGAGCGATCGATTGTCGCGGTCGTCACCCATAAACGCTGTAGCAACGAACCGCGCAGCAGACCCATACCCGGGGCAGTGATCCGTGGTCCGCAGGTCGTTGTCGACCGTCTTTGGAATGTGGAAGGTCTTGAGATCGTAGCCAGAAGCCTCAGCCATTTCAGACACGATTCGAGCTGAGTCAGCCGAGTCGTTCCCACCTATGTAGAAGAAGGTATGGACGTCATTGCTCTTGAACACTTCCAGGATGTTCTCGCAGTAGGCAGTGTCGGGCTTGTCGCGAGAAGAGCCCAAAGCTGCCGACGGGGTCGCTGCCAGATTGTCCAATCTTGCCGAGTCAATTGTTGCGAGGTCTAAGAACTGCTCGCCGACGATCCCACGAACACCATGAACTGATCCAAGAAGCTTTCCCGTGGCACCAGAGCTCCGGAATGCTTCCATGACACCAACCAGTGATTGGTTAATCACAGCTGTCGGGCCGCCGCTCTGGCCGATGACAGCGTTTCCACTGAGTGCGCTCACTACCTGCCCACCTTGATCACAAGTGCGTCTCCCTGCCCGCCTCCACCGCAAAGAGTGGCGGCACCATAGCCACCGCCTCGCTGCTGCAAGACATTGATGAGCGTGACAATGAGCCGAGCCCCTGTTGCACCGATTGGATGGCCCAGGGCAACCGCTCCGCCGTGTACGTTGACGTTGTCCTTCTTAATACCCAGCATGGCTGCCGAGTGCATGGACACGGCTGCAAATGCCTCGTTGATCTCTACGGCTGCGAGGTCGGCTACCGAAATCCCTGCTCGGTCCACCGCTGCCATCAGCGCCTCAGCGGGCCGCTCGTGCAAGGTACCGTCGGGACCGCCGATCTGGCCGTAGGCCACAATCTCAGCTGCCACTTCCAGCCCCTCCGCAGCGGCGTGGGCTGTGCTGGTCATGACAACCGCCGCTGCCCCGTCCGAAATCTGGGAGGCGTTGCCGGCGGTGATGGTTCCGTCAGACAAGAAGGCCGGCCGAAGCCCACCTAGCGCCTCGGTAGTTGATGAAGCACGGACACCTTCGTCATGCTCTATCAGGATCGGGTCTCCGCGGCGCTGGGGTACTTCAACCGGAGCGATTTCGAGAGCGGCGAGGCCCGATTCGGTTGCGTGAAGCGCTCGAGCGTGACTCATGGCCGACCACTCGTCCTGGGCCTCTCGACCGATACCCAGCTTGGCGTTCTTCCTATCCGACGACTCGCCCATCGTGCAGTGATCAAACGCACAGAAGAGCCCGTCGTGCTGGAGAACATCAACCATTTCCGTGTTTCCGTACCGAGCTCCCCACCGCGCTGAAGGCACCACGTACGGGGCATTGCTCATGGACTCCATACCACCCGCAACAACAGTGGTTGAGTCGCCGAGCCGAATAGATCTATCGGCTAGCCCGATCGCTGAAAGAGCAGACAAGCAAACCTTGTTGACCGTTAGTGAGGGGACGGTCATCGGGATGCCCCCCTTCACGGCGGCCTGCCGAGAGGTGATTTGGCCTGTCCCAGCCTGAAGCACATGACCCATGATCACTTCGTCGACTTGATCGCCAGTCACACCAGCTCGACCGAGCGCGGCCTCAATTGCCCTTCCGCCCAAGTCAACCGCTTGAAGCGAAGCCAGACCCCCGTTGAATTTTCCGATAGGAGTCCGAGCCGCACCAACAATCACACTGTTCATCGGCATACTTTAGCCCCAGACCACACGTGCAGATAAGAGCCTTCAACCCAAGTTGGGATGTGGTGGAATCAGGGGGTTCCCAAGCGAGCGTCGGAGACTTCCCACACAATGTCTCTGAGACAGGAAGCGTCTGGAGCGGACACCCAATCGGTCTGAGCCAGAAGGGCTTCCTGATCGAGACCACCCTCATCGACGCTCCCTCCGCCACCGCCAAGCTGCAGCTGGTCACCGTCTCGGAGTTCGTGGACCGTTCCATCAGAACTCTCAAAAAAGACAGTCTCTGTCGCCTCATCCCAGCCAGTTGCGCGCCTCGGCCAGACTAGAAGTACTTCATCGCCCTGTTCGTTCAGGAGTACACAGCCGTTGTCAATTATGAGCTCGCCGTACATGAGCGCGTCCATGCCTCCGTCTGGGTCGGTTACGGCCAACGGACCCCACGCGTCATCCACGGACGGAGCGACCTCGCCTCCGCACGCGGATGCCAATAAAGCAAGCACCAGGGTGAGTGCTACGAAAGTTCGTAGGGAGACAATTCTTGAATTAGTCATGATATTGAGACGCCTCCCGAGAGCCCTCGGTTCCCGATCCAAGAAAGCCGCCAGTCTCGAGGAGTCGGGCAGGTCTAGGTTGAGGTCCAGGTCCAGGTTCTGAGAGGCGTCGCCTCTCAGAGTCACTGATTGGGGTGTCTGGGAGTCAGGTAGGTAGGGTCTTCTAACGCCTGCTTGGTCCACTTCGACAGCATCCTCGGTTCTTTGGGCTTCGCTGCCTTGGCCTCCTCATCTTCCAACTGCTGAGCGATCGCCGCGGCTATTGCTGCTGCTGTCAGCGGGTCGACGCCACCGGCAATCCGCACATCGGAGGCTTTACGTGGCATCAGCGTGCTCTACCAACTCGATGAGAGTCCCAGCAGTTTGCTTGGGATGCACAAACGCGATCTTGGCGCCTCTGCCACCAATCCTCGGAGTCTCATCTATGAGTTTCGCCCCTTCAGCGGCGAGGTCAGCCAGCGCTATTTCAATATCAGCGACGGCGAAGGCCATGTGGTGAAGACCCTCCCCGTTCTTGTCTAGAAACTTGCCCACTGGTGTCTCAGCAGACAGCGGTTGCAACAGTTGCACAAAGCTTCCACCAATAGCAATCATCGCTTCTTCTACACCTTGCTCTTCCACCACCTCGCGATGGAGCGGTCGCACCCCATACAGGCGCTCATACTCGCCCAATGCGGCATCAAGATCTCTCACCGCTATGGCGACATGGTCGAGGTTGTACGGCTTCATGCTGAGTCAGACCCTTCGCCGGCGGCAGGGGTTGCGGCTTTCGGCCCAAGCAGCCGTCGCAATTCCGGGAACTTGAACAGCCAGGCCAGTCCAACGAAGAGAGCTAGGGCGGTAAGACCCCCCACCGTCAAGGCAACAAGCGACTGGCCAACACCTTGATCCTGTAGTGCCACAAATGAACCGACCACTTGTGAACCCACCCACATGACCACCGCTGAGAGGCCCAGCGATCGGACAACGGACCGCAATAGTGCGGCACTGTTCTCCCCTTCCCGCAGCCACACAGCACCTAGCAAGATCGAATAGATGGCAATCGACGCTGATGAGGCGGCGGCAATTCCGGCCACACCCATTGAGGCACCAAGCTGACGGTAGATAAACACCGCTATGACGGTGGTGACAGTACCCACGGTGACCGGCACCCACATCCGTCGCTGCGCGTAGAAGCCTCGACTAAGAAGTTGGTGGCCTGCCCAGAACGGTATTGAGAGTGCGTACAGCACCAAAAAGCTGGCAGTGAGGACGGTGTCGGCGGACTCGAAGCTGCCCCTCTGAAAGGCGACTCGGACAGCGGGCACGGCCACCGCTCCAACCGCCGCTGCGGCGAACCCGCCTATGAATACAGCCGTCATCAGCGTCTGATTGAGGACCGCTCGCATCTCTCCGAGTTTCTTCTCGGCGGCAAGCCGGGCCAACGTCGGGTAGCTCGCGATGCCTGCAGCCTGAGCTACTAACCCAACTGGCAGCATGTTCAAAGCCCTGGCATAGCCGAGGCCACCTATCCCGCCCTCAACTTGCTGGCCAAAGATTCGTACGAACTGCTCGTCCAAGACGGCAATGGATTGTCCCAACATGAGTGGCAGCGCTAGGACGGCGTACTCCCGGACGGCGGTGTCCCCTGCGGTCGGTCGCACCCAGCGCAAACCCGACCTACGAGCCCCGTATCCTTGCAGGGCGAAGTTGCCGAGAACTGCACCGGCCAACGCCCCCCACAAGAACCCCTCTGGGGTTGCTGCTCTTTCGGCGTTGATCACTAACCCAACGAGACCACCAACAATGATGGACGCGTTGTAGACGATGGGAGCCAGCGCGGGCAGAGCGAATCGCCCTTGCGTGTACTGCACACCCATGAACAACGAGCCAACCATGAAGAAGAACTGAGCAGGCAGAACGATCCTGGTGAGCCTGACCAGCTCAGGCCCGACTAGCGACCCCGCGGCAGCCCCAGAGAAGAGACTGTAGAGCTTGTCGAAAGCGAACCGTAGGAGAGGCTCGGTCCAAACCATGGACGCCAAAGTGATGACAACCATGAGGGGTGCAACGACTCGAAGGATCGCCGCAAAGGCGGCCCAGGCTGCTCGCTCATCCTTCTCAGCGATCCGTTTCGAGAGAATCGGAATGAATGTGATCGACAAGAATCCTGCCGCCATCAGGTAGAACAGCAGGTCGGGAATGAAGAAGGCGGCATGGTAGATATCTGCCTCGTGGCCGACCCCGAGGAGGCTTGCAATTATGGAGGTTCGAACGAACCCGAGGATCCGCGAAAGCAAGATTCCCCCCGAGACCACGGCCGCTGCCTTCCCCATCTTGCTCATGACGAAAAGGATCGCAGTTCTTCCAACACCGACTCAGGAACGGTGACGTTGCCATCAACGCCTGAACCCAAACCTATGTGGGGCTTGTACGATCCATGAAAGTCGGATCCACCAGAAGGCAGGAAGTCGTACTCCCTCACGACCTTTGAGTAGACCTTCCGATCGGCACGATTGTACGACGGGTAGATCACCTCCATGCCCACCAGCCCCGCGTCTTTTAGTTCGGAGAGTCGGTTCCTCCATTGCTCGGAGTTGTTGAGCCGAAGCGTATGAGGGTGCGCCATGATTGGCACCGCACCAGAGTCACGCGCCAGCTTTGCCGCATCGGTGCCGCTGAGGGCCTTGCGTTTCACATAGCCCGGCGCATTGTTGCCTAGGAAGTCGGTGAAGGCCGTTTGCGGGTCAGGTACGACGCCTTTGCGCACCATGACACCAGCGAAGTGAGGACGACCAACAACGCCCTCGCCTGCCTCTTCGAGAACTTCGTCCAAGGTGATATCCACGCCAAGAGCGTTGAGTCGCTCGACCATCTTCTCGTTACGATTGGCCCTTCTCCACTTGATCTCATCGAGCCGATCTGTGAGAGGGCTCGCCCCCTCAGGAAGAAACAACACAACCATGTGCAGCCCGTCACCGCAGGACAGCTCAATGCCCCGAATAACCTCAACCCCCAGTTCGTAGCCTTTGGATACAGCACGGTCGAGACCATCGACTGTGTCATGGTCAGTGAGTGCAATCGAAGAAAGCCCGACGCGAGCGGCCTCCACGACAAGGTCCTCTGGGGAGAATGAGCCGTCAGACACACGGCTATGAGAATGTAGATCAACAGGCATTGATGTGAAGCGTACCGTCGGTGGGGGACATGGAGGCGAAACCCGCTCTGCTTCAGTTTCGCTATCCGCTAGGCCCAACCCGGCCCGGGCGTTCAGGCGCAGGCGCCTTCAGAATGAGCCATCTCCTGCTCGAAGCTCCAGATAGGATCAGACCAGCCGACCGCAAACAGAGGGCTTGACATGACTCCAGACGACGAAGGCAAGAGTGCGGGACAGGAGGGTAAAACCAACCGTCAGAGGGCGGTTGTCGGTGGTTTCGCCATTGGCATCGGGGTTCTCGTTGCCATCGGAAACGCCACGGACAGTTTGGGTGCCGGCATAGCGATAGGTATCGCCACCGGCATCGGGGCTGGCATAAGTATTGCTTGGGCCAAGAAGGACTGACAGAGCCTGAGAGAACCTTCTAGCGTCACATCCTCTAGGCCCACCCGCTGACCGCTTGCGGTTCCCCCGCGAGCCGTTGGCGAGCTCACTTGCGAGCGGGGAAGGAAGCGCGGGGTAGTCTAAGTTCAGGTTGAAGTCCAAGTTCTTCCTTGAGTCCTAGCCTCAAGGAAGAATGTCTACGCCCTCTAGATACAGCGATTGGACTGGGGCAGGGCCAGCTACTTCTAGGGCGTTGATCACCTCTAGAACTTCGAATCCTTCTGTTACGTGCCCCAATATGTTGAACATGAGGCCGTCTTGAGAACCTAGATGCGGAGAGTCGGCTAGCACTATGAAGAACTGACTTCCCGTTGAGTTAGGCAAGCCCGACTTCGCCATCGCCACCGTGCCCACAGGATATGAGGTGCCAATAGCCGGGAACTCGTCCTGGATGGTGTACCCCGGTCCGCCCGTGCCGGTACCTGTTGGGTCCCCTCCCTGAAACACGAAGTTGGTCACTAGCCGATGAACAATCTGACCCTGGAAGTATCCCTGGTTCGCTAGGAACACGAACGAGTTCACCGACAGCGGAGAAATCGAAGGGTCAAGCTCAATGGTGATGTCTCCGCAGGACGTGTGCAACACGGCCGAAAGTGGGCCGTCGACGCCTTGATCCACGGGTGCTACGTATTGCATCTCGGCGAAGGCCGTTGGCGCCGCGGCGTCACAAGCGGTTGGTGCAAGTAGAGCTGCTCTCACTGTTGGCGGAACGTCCTCCAAGGAAGGCAACGCGACAGTCGTCGGAGGGGCAGCCGTCGCCGGTGGGTCCGTTGCGACCGTCGCTGCCTCGGTAATGTCTGGCTCCGTCTCTGTCGCCGGCTCTCTCGTAAGGAAAAGACCGCCGACGATGAGGACCAATGCAATGGCGCCGATCCAAATCGGTGTTGACGATTTACCACTTCGACTGGTCATGACGACGAGGTAGGGGCCTCGGTAGTAATGGGAATGTCGGCCCCAGTGTCCACTGGGTCAGGTTGGTTGAAGAACAAGAAGGCAATGATGATCGCCACCACAACCAACACTCTGATCATGAAGCGGCGCTGTTTCTTGCTCTGGTTGGTCTTAGCTACTTCTGCAGCCGCTGCTGCCTTGTTCGCATTTTGTCGTGCACGTTTTTCTGAAGCCATAGTGCCTAGAACGATACATTGTTCCTCCTCCAATGACGATCGAGGTTGCCCTCAGGTAATCAATCCTTGGTCTGCCCACACCGTCGGTAGAATGCCCTTTGGAATAGAGGAGAAAGCAGTTCATGGCTCTCGTGTGCCAGAAATATGGTGGAACGTCTGTGGCGGACGCAACCCGCCTCAAGCGGGTGGCAGAGATTGTCGCCGCGACTAAGCGGAAGGACAACGACGTCATCGTGGTTGTCTCAGCAATGGGCAAGACGACCGATCAACTGATCGGCCTCGCCAACCAGGTTGCCGATGAACCTTCCGCCCGTGAAATGGACATGCTGCTTACCGCCGGAGAGCGCATCTCCATGTCGCTGCTTGCCATGGCCCTTGAAGGCCAGGGGATCCCCGCGGTCAGCTTCACCGGTTCTCAAGCAGGAATCCTCACCGACACTTCTCACGGAGACGCCAAGATCCTCGAGATCACCGGTGGGCGAGTCACACAGGCAATCGATGACGGGAAAGTAGTCATCATCGCTGGTTTTCAAGGAGTCTCCCCAGAGACCCGAGAAGTCACCACCCTCGGACGCGGAGGGTCAGACGCTTCAGCTGTTG
>CAXMPE010000023.1:0-17366 GCA_964195245.1 uncultured Verrucomicrobiales bacterium
TCGTATGTGCAAAGCGCGAAACGTCCTTTTGGCCTGCTCTCACCAGATCGCGAAAACAAGCTTGCTGTCGCGAAAAGTCCCGTTAGCCCAAATCCACCGTTTCCTGTACGAAAAAGTGTCAACCGAAAAGCTCAAAAAACACCGGAAGTATACGGTATTTGGAACACCGCCGACATCGTAAACAGGCACCCGGCGTCTCTCTTTTCTCAGGTTGCCCCGATTCCTCAAGTACTTATACTCACCGGTCTACAGCATCAGTATTTCTGAGCCCACGTCCTTCCCAGTGGATCAACACTGTTGTCATCAACCTGCCTGCATCCATGGTGTGGGTGACCAAAGTGTTCGAGAATAGGGACGACATGAACCAGACATTGGTGAGCGATTGGCAGGCCTTCCGCCGAGTGCTTCAGCAATCCGTGGCAAATGGGACATGGGAGCGGTGGCTTGACCCGCTCGAATCTGACAAGCAACCTGGCAGCCTCATTCTCATCACTCAGAGCGACTTGCACACCCGCCTAATTATGGATCGGTACCTTCCCCTCCTCAACAAGGCTGCCGAGCAAATCTACGGTGATGTGGAAGTCGAGATCAGAGCAACCGAAGCAGCTCAACTAGATCTCCCTGGTCCAGAGCCCCGTCCGGTAGATCCCGCCCCAGCCGCAGCAAAAGCCGCAACCCCACCGCTCATGCATCGTTATACATTCGAAGCTTTCGTGGTTGGATCTTCAAATCGTTTTGCTCACGCAGCTGCTCAAGCCGTCGCAGAAGCGCCCGGTACTCACTACAACCCCCTCTTCATCCACGGTGGCGCTGGTCTGGGAAAGACCCATCTCCTCCAAGCGGTTGGACATCTAGCCCACACACTTAACCCCCAACGAGTCATCAGATACGTCAGTTCCGAAGGCTTCCTTAACGATTTCATCGACTCTTTGCGTCATAAGCGGGTCGATGGCTTCAAGGCCAAGTATCGAGCTGTGGACATCTTGTTGCTCGACGACGTTCAATTCTTCGAGGGCAAAGAGCAAATCTTGGAAGAGTTCTTTCACACCTTCAACTCTTTATACGAATCAGGCAAACAGATGGTGATCAGCTCTGACCGCCACCCGCGAAACCTCTCCTCGCTTGAGGATCGTCTCAGGAGCCGGTTCGAATGGGGCCTCCTAACCGATATCCAGTCACCAGATATCGAGACACGGCTCGCCATTCTCAAGACGAACGCTGTCAAGGCACCGGTACCGGTCCCTCACAGTGTCTTGGAGTTCATTGCCTCCCATGTCATGGACAACATTCGAGAGCTCGAAGGCGCCCTCACTCGAGTAGCTGCCGACGCGCACCTCAACGGTCACCCAGCTTCTCTTGAGCGGGCTGTTGAGCTCCTCGGAGACCTCCGCCCTGGCGGATCCCAGTACGTAACCTGCGCTCACATCATTGACCGTACCGCGGAGTCGTTTGGCTTCCACCCCGACGAGCTCGTAGAGAAGAGCCGCAAAGCACCTTTAGTACTCGCACGCCAAATCGCTATGTACTTGTGCAGGGAGCTGACCGATGACTCACTAGTCCAAGTCGGTGGAGCTTTCAGGAGGGATCACTCGACCGTCGTCCACGCAATCGACAAGATCAATGCTCTCTTAAACACTGACAAATCTGTCTTAGAAAAAGTCCACACGCTATCGCAAAGCCTGAGGACAACTCCCTAGTTTTCAACAGCCCAAACAACCCCCTGTTAGTAACCCTGTTTTGTCCACATACTGTCAACATCACCAAGCGAAGGAATCTCCTAGAAGAACTAGGCTTTAGAACTACAAATCAACAATCCACACCCCTACTACCACTACTAGTTTTAGATATAAGAAACTAAGTAATAACTACAAAGGACCGAACTGTGCATATCAGAGCTGACAGAGATGATCTCGCCGACGCATTTGCTCGAGCTAACCGAGCTGTCGGTGTGCGACCTGCCTTGCCAATTCTTTCAGGAGTGAAGTGTGAGATCAAGGGATCCGAACTTCACATCACTGGTACCGACCTGGATGTGACCATTAGGACAGCTGTGGTGGTCGAGGTGATGGCCGAGGGATCAAGTGTCGTTCCGAGTCGGTTGGTGACTGAAGCCATCAAGAAGATGCCGGCGGGGGTTGTCTCACTGAAATCCGATGGGCACGAGCTTGAGATCACCGGGCGCGGTCCCAAGTTTGCAATCAGAGAGCTACCGGTAGACGACTTTCCAGAAGTCCCTGCCCCAGACTTCTCCAACGCTGTTGACATCGATGGAGATACATTCGCAGACGCCGTGAAACAGGTTGGTGTGGCAGCGTCCATCGATTCGGCCAGGCCGGTACTCACGGGCATCTCTTTGGAAGCTACCGAGGAAGGGTTCGACATGGTGGCTACCGACTCGTATCGGCTGGCGATTCGCAATTTTGGTGGAGTCACCATTCCCCAGTCGGGACTAGTGCCGGCAAGAGCGTTGTTACAGGTTGGACCAGCCATCGGGGCTCCCAAGGTACAAGTTGCTATTGGCGCCAGAGAAGCCTCGTTCGGCTCAGACAGAGGCTCGGTAACGGTGCGGTTGATCGAAGGCTCTTTCCCAGAAGTTCGGCGTCTCATTCCTGACGCGTATCCAATTGAGTTCCAAGTGAACAAAGCGGTGTTTACTGAGGCACTTGGTCGAGCCGGTCTCTTTGCTGAAGATCACATCCCCGTTCGATTGCACTTGAGTGAAGCGGGTATGGAAGTCAATGTCAGCCGACAGGACGTCGGTGGTGAGGTGGAACACGTCGAAGGGATCTACAAGGGCGAAGAGCCAGAAGTAACCATCGCTTTCAACCCGAAATATCTAGGTGATGGAATCTCCTCGCTAGTTGGAGACGAGGTTTTGATTCAGGTACGAGATGGTCAGAAGCCAAGTGTGCTGCGTGGGTTGAACGAAGAAGATTTCCTGTACCTGCTCATGCCTATCCGGATCTGAGGTCACGGTGGAGCTGGCCTGGCTAGAGCTCAGCGACTTCCGATCATACGGCTCCCTGCGGTTCAGTCCCGATAGGGGCATCAACGTGCTGGTGGGCAGGAACGCCACTGGGAAGACCAACCTCCTCGAAGCGGTTGGGTACTTGGGTCTGTTGACGAGCTTTCGGAAGGCCCCTGATGAGGCGTTGATCATGGAGAGCAGTGACGCTGCAATTGTGAGAGGTGAATTTCATCACCTTGATCGATCAGCCTTAGTGGAGGTTGCGCTTCATCGAGACCAGCGACGAAGAGTCCAGGTAAACAGCCAGCGCCTTACGCGTTTCGCCGATATTTTGGGGCACGTGAGAACGGTGGTCTTTCAGCCTGATGACCTCGATATTGCGAAGCGTTCTCCTTCCTATCGGAGGGACTTTTTGGACAACGCAGCGGTCCAACTGTGGCCAGGTGCAGCCAAGGACTTGGCCGACTATCAGAGGACGCTTCGTCAGCGCAACGCATTCGTCAAGCAAGCGGGTCTACAGGCAGATCGGGGGAGCCTTGATGTATGGAACGAACAGCTGGCTGAAACCGGGTCGGCTCTCTTCTCTCGTCGAACAGCAACCATGGCGGCTCTCGCTCCGTTCCTCTCCGAGGCGTATCAACATCTTGCTGGTGCTCCCACCAGGGCCCGCATCTCCTACGCGTCCTCCTGGGGCGGCGATGTATCGGCCGCAGGTGGAGTTGAGGAGTGGAAGGCGAGGCTCTGGCAGGCTCTTGAGAGCGCTGTAGAGAAGGATCTGGTGCGGCGCACCACCACCGTGGGGCTTCACCGGGACGATCCTGTGCTCTTGTTGGATGAACGCAACACCCGAACCCACGCAAGCCAGGGAGAACAGCGGTCACTAGTACTGGCCCTTCGACTTGCTCAGCAAACTGCGATCTCTCAGGCGACGGGCCTTGTCCCGGTCACCTTGCTCGATGATGTGTTCAGCGAGTTGGATCTAAAGAGAGCCCGCGCCTTGGCCGCTGCGCTTCCCGAGGGACAGACCTTCATCACCACAGCCAGAGACGAAGAGGTGCCCATTGAGGGCAAGCGATGGTCAGTGAGTGCGGGGAGCGTGGAATGAACGAAGATCTCACCCCCCTCAACAGGAGTGTCTTCTCAGCGCTCTCTGGTCTTGGAATCTCACATATCGGGCTATCGATTCGGCTCATCAACGAGTGGGATGAGCTGGCTGGAGATCCGTGGGCGGGGCAGACAAGACCGCTAGGAATTCGTGAAGGCGAGTTGATTGTTGAGACGGCTACTGCCTCTTTGGTGTCGATGTTTCGCTACGCGACGGGGTCGCTGCACGAGCGGCTGGAGGGCGTCATTGGAGAGGGTGTGATCTCTTCTATCACCGTTCAGGCTCCTTCTCGGCTCAGGTAGCAAAAAAGTCTTAAGAAAGCCCGCATAATAGGCGTTTTTGCCTTGCCAAGAGCCTTGGATACAGCCCTCTTATGACCTATACTTGCGGGGATGTAAATAGGGTCATCCGCGTGGTTGGTCCGAGCTCAGAACCAGTGTGTCCAACTGGGTTGCTCGGCGGGAAATCCTCACTCGCTCGGACGACATTCAACTATCTACTTCTGCTCTGACGGCCGTCAGAATACTGAGACTCGAGGAGTTCCATTGAGCAAGAAAAAAGACGAGTATGGCGCAGCAGCAATCACCGTCCTCGAAGGTCTTGATCCTGTCCGTAAGCGGCCGGGGATGTACATTGGTTCCACCGGTCAGCGAGGGCTTCACCACCTAGTTTGGGAAGTGGTCGACAACTCAATCGACGAGGCTATGGCAGGCTTCTGCACCCGCATTGTGGTGGAGATCCACACCGATGGAAGCGTCCAAGTCACCGACAACGGTCGTGGAATCCCCGTTGAGAAGCATGCCAAAACTAAGAAGTCGACGCTTGAAACCGTCTTGACTGTGCTGCACGCAGGTGGAAAGTTCGAGGCCGGTGCTTATACCGTCTCTGGTGGTCTCCATGGTGTGGGTGTTTCAGTAGTGAACGCCCTCTCTGAGCGACTGGTCGCCGAGGTACGTCGAGATGGGTTCGTCTGGACTCAAGAGTTCCTTGAGGGCGTTCCTCAAGGTAACCCCAAGAAGGGTAAGGAAGCAAAGAGGACTGGGACCTCGATTCAGTTTTGGCCATCGCCGCTTACCTTCACCGAGACCAGAGAGTTCAATCACAACACCGTCTCCAATCGGCTGAGAGAGATGGCCTTTCTCTCAAAAGGGCTGGAGATCGTTTTCCGCGATCACCGAGAGGGAGAGGAGGCTGAGACCTCCTTCAAGTACAACAACGGGCTTGTCGACTTCGTCAAGCACCTCAACGAGAGCAGAGAGCCGCTCCACAGCCGCATTGTCTACATCGAAGACAAGTCCAACGAGGCGGAGCTTGAGCTGGGCATGCAATGGACAACGTCCTACTCCGAGAGTGTGCTTTCGTTCGCTAACAACATCAATACCCACGAGGGCGGCACACACGAAGAGGGGTTCCGCACTGCCTTGACCAAGGCGCTGAACGAATTTGGACGGGCCAAGAACATCATCAAGGAGAAGGACACCAACCTGTCTGGTGAGGACGCAAGGGAAGGTCTTACCGCCATCATCTCGGTAAAGGTCCGTGAACCTCAGTTTGAGGGCCAGACCAAAGGGAAGCTTGGTAACTCAGAGATTCGCAGCTACGTACTCAAGCAACTCAACCAGCTGCTCCCTGAGTGGCTGGAACGCAACTCAGGAGACGCCCGTCGCGTCATAGAGAAGGCGCTGCAGGCACAGCGAGCTCGAATGGCTGCTCGCAAGGCAAGAGAGCTCACGAGGAGAAAGAGCCTCCTGGAATCGACGGCGCTGCCGGGAAAGCTCGCCGACTGTACTTCTCGGGTGCCAGCGGAGTCCGAGCTCTTCATTGTGGAGGGAGACTCGGCCGCGGGTCCAGCCAAACAGGCTCGAGACTCGTTTACCCAGGCCATCCTGCCCATTAGAGGAAAAATTCTGAACGTAGAGAAGGCTCGGCTCGCTCGAGCTCTTCAGAACAACGAGGTGCAGTCCATCATCACCGCTGTTGGTGCTGGCATTGGTGATGAGTTTGACATCGAAAAGGCGAGATATCACAAGATCATCATGCTTACAGACGCCGATGTTGACGGTGCTCATATTCGGACCCTGCTCCTTACGCTGCTGTTTAGGCATATGCGTGGGCTCATCGAAGCTGGCTTTGTCTATATTGCTCTTCCCCCGCTGTACCGCGTGAAGATCGGCAAGAAGGTCCATTATTTCGCCGACGACGCAGAGCTTGAGGCCTACAAGGAGAAGACCGGCAAAGAAGTGCGTCCAACCAGGTTCAAAGGTCTAGGAGAAATGAACGCCAATGAGCTGTGGGATACCGCAATGGATCCCGATGTTCGGCGACTTGTCCAAGTGACGGTAGATAATCTCGCATCGGCAGACGGTCTCTTCTCCACCCTTATGGGTGACGAAGTTGCCCCCCGCAAACAGTTCATCCAAGAGAACGCAGCAGACGTGCGTTTCCTAGACATTTAGGCCCACATGAGCGAAACACCACCACAGGACCCATCCCAATCACCCGACGGCGATGTTGCGATCACACCAGCCGCGGTAACAGGGACCACCACGAACCCAGGGCCAAAGATTGACATCAACACCGAAATCGGTACGTCCTTCTTGGAGTACGCGATGTCGGTCATTGTCTCTCGCGCTTTGCCTGACGTTCGCGACGGACTCAAGCCGGTCCAGCGACGAATCATCTACTCGATGTTTGAAGAAGGCATGCACTTCACATCGCGGCATCGTAAATGTGCAAACGTCATCGGTAACGTCATGGGTAAGTATCACCCCCACTCGAATGACGCTATCTATGACGCCCTTGTGCGTATGGGTCAGGATTTCTCGACCAGAAGCCCTCTGATCGATCCTCAAGGGAACTTCGGCACTCCAAACGACCCTCCAGCTGCCATGAGGTACACAGAGTGCCGTTTGAGTTCTCTCGCCAAAGCAATGACAGATGGCATCAACGAGGACACGGTCGAGTTTGAGCCGAACTACGACGGCGAGTATCAACAGCCGTCGGTTCTCCCGGCTCGCTATCCGAACCTGCTTGTTAATGGTTCAACTGGGATCGCGGTGGGAATGGCTACCAACATGCCTCCTCACAACCTCGGGGAAGTTGTGGATGCTGTTCTCTATGCGCTTGACCATCCTGACGCCCAGCCAGAGGACTTTCTCGACTTCATCCAAGGTCCCGACTTCCCAACCGGAGGTCTGATTGTGGGACGAATGGGAATCAAAGACGCTCTTCTGACCGGCCGTGGCTCCATAAAGATGCGGGCAGTCACTGCCATCGAGGAACTGCCTCGGCAGAAGAAAGCGATCATCGTCACGGAACTGCCGTACCAGGTGAGCACCGATCGTCTTTTGGCGAAAATTGCTCTGCTCGTCAATGAGAAGAAGCTCCTCGGTATATCTGATCTACGCGACGAGTCTTCGGCTCGCCGCGGCATGCGAATTGTTATTGAGTTGAAGCGTGATGCCATCGTGCAGGTAGTGCTCAACGGGCTGTTCAAGCAGACTCAGCTGCAGGACACGTTTGGCGTTAACAATGTAACGCTGGTGGATGGGGTTCCTCGCCTTCTCAACGCCGCCGATATCATCGGTTACTACGTAGATCATCAGATGGAAGTCATCGAAAGACGGACCCGCTTCCGCCTTCGAAAGGCCAGAGACCGCGCCCACATCGTTGAGGGACTACTCATAGCCCTCGACAACATCGATGCTGTCGTGAAGATCATTCGTGCCTCGGCTGACGTTGATGGCGCCAGATCCGCCCTGATGGAGCGGTTCGGTCTGAGTGAGATCCAGACCCAGCACATCCTCAATATGCCGCTGCGGCGACTCACCGCCCTTGAGACGGGCGAGCTCCGCAAGGAGTATGACGAGCTCATGGTAATTATTGGTGACCTCGAGGAGATCTTGGCTGACCCCCTGCGGCGACGAGCCATTATCCGTGAGGAAATGACTGAAATCGCCAAGAAGCACGGCACAGAACGTCGCTCGCATGTGATCCCTGATGACGGAGATATGACTCTCGAGGATCTCATCGCCGATGATGAACTCTTTGTTTCAATTTCGGCCAACGGGTATATCAAGTCCGTGAAGGCCAATGTGTATCGATCGCAGAGCCGGGGCGGACGCGGGGTCAAGGCGGCCGAACTCCGTGAAGACGACATCGTGGTGAAGTTGCTGCACACGTCGGCTCACCGTCACCTCTTGTTCTTCACCAACACAGGACAGGTTCACCGAATCAAGGCGCATCAGATCCCGGTGCAGAGCCGTACGGGCAAGGGTGTGGTGGCCGAAGCTGTGCTGCCGCTCGAGCCGGGCGAAACCATTCAGGCGGTAGTTGACACAAGGGACTTCAACGACGCCAAATATCTCGTCATCGCAACCAAGAACGGCGTAGTCAAGAAATCAGCCTTCTCTGAGTACGATTCTCGGTCCCAGTCCGTCATCGCCATCCGACTCCAGGACGACGATGAAGTAGTAGCGGTCCGTACTACCTCAGGTGAGAACGACTTCTTGCTGTTCTCCAAACAGGGTATGGGAATCCGATTCCCTGAAGCCGATCTCCGACCAATGGGTCGGGCCACGCAGGGTGTCCGCGGGATGAAGCTGAGAGAGGACGACGAAGTCGTTGCCGCAGCTTCAAACGCTGAGGCTGATGAAGTCCTATTGATCTCGTCAGGTGGTTACGGAAAACGCACCAAGATGGAGGAGTTCAGAAATCAGCGGCGAGGCGGATTCGGAGTCAAGGCCTTCAAACTGACGAAGGTACGAGGAGTACTGGTCGGCGGACGAGCTGTGACTCTCGACGACGAAGTCTTCCTCATCTCAACCCAGGGCGTTGGCATTCGGACCAAAGTCAAGAGCATCAGTAGGCAGCGCCGTGATGCGACGGGCGTGAAGGTGCAGAGCGTCAAGGAAGGGCTAGCGGCCTTCGCTGTGGTCCAGCAGGAGGATGTAGAGCAATAGCGTTCGCTCCTTAGGGAACCATCCTGGGGTGCCGATGCGTTATTGGAGAGACACAACTCAAGACAAGCTGCCTGTAGACTTTCGTCAGCAGGGCTGCGAGATCAGGTAAAGACATATGGTTCAAGTTCGACGAGTTCGACGCATCATTAGAAAGTTTGATCCGTGGACGGTACTGAAGGTTTCTTTGGTGCTGTATTTTGTTCTCGCCCTCGCAGCGGTTCTGGGAGCCGTCATCTTCTGGGAGTTACTCAACGCAGCTGGCATTCCCCAAAAGATCGATGCCACTCTGGCGAAGATCACCATCGACTTCATTGAGGGATCCATCATTCCCGCAGAGGAGAGTCTGTTCAAGGCGACCATCTTCCTTTCGATCTCGGGTGTGGTGCTGGCAACTGGCTTCACAACGCTGGGCGCTCTGATGTACAACTTGATTTCCGACGTGGTTGGCGGGATTGAAGTCATCGTGCTCGAGGAGTCCCTGCAGCAGCAGGTGCAGGTGCAAGTTCCTGTGGCTCCCGCACCAATGCTCACCCCGGAGCCCACCCCAGCACCTTCGTCTAGGCCAGCATCGTTCGGTGACGAAGACATGGTGGATGTTGACCAACCCACCGAGGTAATCCCTACCGGCTGAGCGTGGATCTGGGCGAGTGATTAGCTCGCTGAGGCCAACGCAAGCCCGGCGTCTTGGAGAGATGTCAGACCAGACTCTCCTGTGATGTGTTGGAGGGCTCGTCCCATTGAAGCGATTGCCGTCAAGAACTCCCTGTTGTCCGTGACACCGATGGTGATGTTTCCGCGTACCGACACTCCAGCGAGTGGTCCATCGACCGGGGCGACCAACAAGCCGCTCTGCTCTTTTGCCCAGATACCGCCGAGGGGTTTAGGGAATTGAGCGGCAACGCCGGAGTGGAGTGGCCTACCAAGTGTTGTGTAGCTTCGATCGATCGGGTCTGAGACCAGGGTCACAAGTTCGTTCGCTAGCCATTTTAGAGGGTGCGAAGGAATGGTGGCTGTGGGGACGTCTGTGACGATGGTCCGGTCGGTGACGAACAGATCGAACCCGTCGGGGTTTGTAGCAAGGTCGACCCGCTCAACGCATGGATGCGCGGCAAGTACTCGTCGCATCCGCAGGTGGAGCGGCGATGAGGTGAGGAGACCTACTCTCACGCCTCGGAATCAGCCTCGCCCGAGAACGGTTTCCAGATGCCTTCATCTGGCGGAGCAAGGAGCTTCTTCTCCTGTAGGACCTTCATGATCCCGGCTCCGGCCGCAATGAACATCAGAAATTTCATGAGTTTCTTCATGAGCCAATTCTAGGAACCCGCCACGGGCTATCCATGGGTCGAACCCTTCGATTGTCAGGAGGATCACATACCGGCTATTTCTAGAGCAACGTCAGCGAGACTTGGGTGTAGTTCTCCAACTCTTGCAGCTAGGGCCGTTAGCTCTGCTTGAGGGTCACTAGTGAAGGTATAGATCTCGAAGGTGGGGCTGGCGTTCTCAGTGGGCGAGATAGGAAAAGACGTTAAGTAGCGAGCTACCGGTGTCATCGCCACTGACATGAGTCCGTATAGGCGACCGACCAATGAGCCTTGATCGGCTCCGGCTGCGTACATTGCTTCCATGGTTTGTAGCAGAGCGCCAAAGAGTGCGTTGAAGAGGTTAGAAACAGGCTGGATTTCTGCAGGAAAGTCTTCGGTACGAGGATTCGTGGTGACGGGCGAGGTCTCCCCGATGGCCATACCTCCGTCAGCCAGAAGAGCAAACTTGTGATAGTGGGTGAGCTCTTTGTGACTCTCGTCTGCCCACTTTTCGTCGCTCAGGCCCTCGCCCTGATGGATGATGATCTCGAGCGCAGCATGGGCTGAAGCGGCGTCGGCTATCAGCATTAGTCCGCCGCTATCGTCCTCATCGAATTGAACAGCCGAATAGAAAGCCGGATCAGACAACTGTCTTGATGGCTGGTGGTGAGTGAACAGATCGGTACTGGCGGAGAGTTGGTCAATGGCCACCAGGAGAGCGTCGTAGAACTGGCCGAGGCTCTCGTACTTGTCGTCCTGAGGAGGCGCACCGGCCAACTCGGGCTGTTCGATGATCATGAAGACATCTCGAATCAGTTTGGGAGTGCATCTACCCAATCCCAACATGAGATCAGGCTTGTGATGAGCCATCAAGGAGGGATAATTGGTCAGTAAGGAAGGCCCGAAGTCGGGTTCTCCGCCGAGGGCAAGGAGCAGGTTCGTTGCGAGAGCAAGGTGGAGCATCTCTTCGACCACCACACTGATAATGAGCCGAGCTGCCTCAGACTCCTGATCCTTGATGGAGTAGGCGGCGTAAAGGTAGGGAGGAATGGTGGACATCTCGATCTGCCTCGCCAGAACAACGTGGTCAATCAGATCTTGTTTGGTCTCAATAGCCATTTACGAGCCAATCTAGCATCGGTATCTGGGGATTCCCTTGGGAGCACTAGCAGCGGTAATGCGACGGCTGGGCGTCTAGAAATAGGCTTGATCCGGCGCGGTCGGGGCATCCCTGATATTGTGACAGCGAGGAAGGGAAGTTCATATGTTCACTAATAAGACGCTTTGGATATTGCAGGTCCTGATGGGGGTGTATTTCATCGGCATTGGGGTGGTGCACTTCATTGTTCCCGAGGGATTGCCCGGGATGATGAGTTGGATGTATGAGTTGGATGACAATCTCCACTTGATTAGCGGTAGTGCTGAAATATTGGGCGGCCTCGGGCTCATCCTTCCTGGCCTGACCAAGATCATGCCGAAGCTAACGATCTTGGCAGCCGAGGGGCTGGTACTAGTCATGGCTGGAGCAGTGATTCTGCATATAAGTCGCGGGGAATGGTCGAACGTTGCGAACAACGTGGTACTTGGAGCGATTGTTGCGATTATCGCCTACGGAAGAGCTCGCCGGACACCCCTGCCTAGCTAGGCGAAGATCGAAGGGGCATTGGTAGACCATGCGCGGGATAGTGGTGCCAAACGCAGAAGAGGACTTCACTGCCGACGCGGTCGAACTATTTTTCGACCTTTCGTTCGTGTACGCCTTTTCGCGGCTTGTTGCTGAGGCGTTTGAACAGCCAGATTGGAACTCGTTCGGGCGAGTTCTTCTCACCTTCTCAATGATGTGGTTCGCTTGGAGCCAGTTCACTTGGTCTGCCAACGCTGTGCCTGGTAATCAGCGCGCGGTTCGACTGTACTTCCTTGTTGGGTCGGTCGTCAGTATTCCCATGGGAGCGTCGATCAATAGCGCTCTGACTGGCGGCGGACCCGTCTTCGCTATGTCAGTTGCCGCCATCGTGCTCCTTGCGCTGCATTTGATGTTGAACAATGTCCCCGGCGGTGGTCCGATCCCTCCGAAGATGAAGAGGTACGCGGTAATAGTGGTGTTTGCCGAGGTTGTCTGTGTGGTGGGAGGCTTCCTGGACGGAGGGTTGCGAATCGGCGCATGGATAGCGTCACTTGCGCTTTTGGGCATGGGGATGGCAGCAGCGACAGACGGAAATTTCTTAGTACGTCCGGGTCATATGGCGGAACGCCACGCATTGATTTTCATCGTTGCTCTCGGCGAGATTGTAGTGGCCGTAGGTGTTCCGGTATCAGCAGCCATGAAGGAAGGGTCAGGGCTTGGGGGTCCCACACTGCTCTCTCTCGTTGGCGCTGGAGCTTTTGCCACCTTGATGTGGTGGACCTACTTCGATAAGTTTCAAGGGGGAATTGAGTTAGCTGCTAGCCAACTTTCTCCTAAGAAACTTGTGAACTTCACCAGAGACATCTACACGGTGCTGCACCTTCCTATTGTGCTGGGTGTCATATTTCTTGCTGTCGCGACCGAAGAGATAGTCGTTCATCCTTTGGCTCCTATCCACCGTCCGTACCAACTCATGCTGATCGGTGGACTCTTTGCAATTACAGCAGCGATGACGGCGGCTGTATATCGAACGTACAAGGCGGTGATCTGGGAGCGATGGATAGGCGTCGCCGTAATAGCGGTGGTCTTGGCCATCGGCTCTGAGTGGAATGGAGTGGTAGTTCTCCTAGTGGTGGATGCCCTGATCGCCACAACCCTGGTCTTCGAATACCAGCGGGTGGAAGCTCCTTATAGGGATGAGCTTGATGATCCCGTTACAGAAGTGGAGACAGAAACTTCAGAAGCGTAACCGAGTCATGGTTTCGGCAAGCGAACGTACCAACCGTCATGGTTGGCCTTGAACCCCATCTTCTCGAGATACGGTGCGTGTCCTGCTCCCGGCGGGGGAGTAACTAGAACCCGATCTGATATCGGACCGTCATTGCCGTAGAAGAACACACCAGCTTTGGCGTCGCGGTATCTAGGAATGACGAAGTCGAGGTCTACTTGGAGACGGTCGCCGTCTACTTCGTGCCCGATCCAAAGTCCGACGGGGACCATGTTGCGCAGGATGAAGAACACTTCGGCGGGTTCCTCTGGCAGCACGAATTCGGGTTGGTACTTGGCTATTTCCTCTGAGTGAAAGCTGAGGAACCGAGCTATGTAGTTACTGGAGAGGTCTGTTTCTAGCAGCGAGAAATAGTCTCGTTCTCTGCTCATCCGCCATAACCATCGAACATTGATGAGAAAGATGGCTGAGTTCACTAGGAGAATGGGAGTCGACTCAATGAGGAACCCGTAGGTAGCAAAGAAGATGGAGCCAGCAAGGCTGATCATGCGCAGTCTCCGCAGCGACTCCATGAGAAGCGACGTGATGACGAGCGCCGAGGCGACATGTCCAATGATTGCGTACCAGTCAGCGTTGTCCATAGGCCGCAGATTAATCAGTGTGAATGGGAGTGGCGCTCTTGGCTGAGATCCAAGTGGTCTCGGGGATTCTTAACCGGCTACAGCGAAGATGCACCGCAAGGAGGCTGGGGATGGGGGTCGCCCTGGTTCGGATTCGTGCCTATTCGAGGTTGCCCACTCCTGAGCGTTGCATCTCGCCCCAAGCCTTCGATTTGGTGTTCCAAAGGAGTGACCGAACCCTCCAGAATACCGTCTGCTGGCGGGCACCCATTTGCTCTAGGAAGGAAAACTTCAAGAGGCTGAGGGTGTGTCTGAAGCTGTTGTAGTGACCGTATTTCTCATCGAGTATTAGAGCCACGAACGTATTGACGAGGCCGAAAAGTAGGGCCGCAGCCACTAGCGGGATGGCTACACCAAGGTTCACGTACCCAAAATAGAAAGCCAGCGGCACGATGAACCAGCCAATGAACTCGATGATGGGCGCTAGGAACTCGAAGAAGATGAACGCCGGCCAGCCGAACATGCCGACCACGCCGTACTTTGGGTTGAATATCATGGACAGATACCCGGCGATGACTTGGATGAATCCTCTATGCCAGCGAATCCTTTGCTGACGCAGCACGCCCCGTTCGGCCGGTACCTCGGTCCAAGCTACTGCATCGGGTGAGTAGACCACACGGTATCGCTGCTTTTGCTCCCGCATGTATTTGTGAAGGCGCATCGTGATCTCGAGGTCTTCGCCAAGGTGGTCGACGAGGAAACCTCCGACATTGAGAACCGCTCGCTTCTGAAACAGCCCGAGGGCGCCTGAAACAAGGAGAAGAGAGTTGATTCGAGAAAAGCCGGGGCGAGAGGCCAGAAAAGATCTGATGTATTCGAGTAGTTGACTCATCTCGATGATGCTCTTGGGAAGACCTACTCTGCGGATCCGGCCGCGGTCGACTTGGCATCCGTTGGCTAGACGAACGTTCCCACCCACTGCGATAGTCGCCCCCTTATCCTCCATCACTCGGTGCATTGCCGCCACCAGACACTGGTCGTCGAGGACGACGTCGGCGTCTGTGGCCAGAAAGTAGGGATACTTAGCCAAGTTAATCCCAGCATTCAGAGCATCACCCTTCCCGCCGTTGTCTTTGTCCACCAACTGCACCGAGATGGGGAGTGTCGAGCGATAGATCTGTCGAATTTCCTCGGTCTTGATCTCGGGTCGGGACGGAACGTGGACAGGAATCATCTCGAAGGCGTCGATGAGGACTTGGAGTGTGTTGTCTGTGCTGCCGTCGTTGACGACGATGATCTCAATCTTGGGGTATACGACCATTGACATAGACCGGACGGCTTCGACGATCCCCGCAGACTCGTTGTATGCAGGCATGATGATGGAAACAGGTGGGGTTGTTGGTGACGCGAGCATGTCATTGACGCGGCCATAACTCGAAGATAGTTCCTGTGTCCGCAGCTCACGGTATGAGAGCCAGGCCATGAAAGCGGTGTAGATCTGTAGAGCGATGAAGTACGTCAAGATAAAGTACGTCATCCACTCGAGAAGCTCTTTCATGGTCGGTGTCGTCCTTTGCTTCGGTCGCGGACTCCCGGAGCCCGGTGTCGTCCAGTGGGAGTCTTCTCGTGAGGGGCGCTGTGCTTAGGGCTGAGGTGCTTGGAGGCAGTAGAAACTAGAGCAGAGTTGGATGTTGTTGGACTTCGTCCGGACTCGTCAAGCTTCTCAATCTCCTCCGCAACGCCTTCTGGGGTGTCAGGCACAGGGAGTTGAGACCCCATCAGATGTTCTATAGCCACATCCCTTGCAAACTCATCGGGGTCTTGGAGGGCGGCGAAGAGTGTCTTCTTCCCGCCCGGGATCTGCATGAGTGCTGTTGCAGCGTTCTGCCTGACCCACCATCCAGAGTCGCGGAGAGCCAGTGTTAGGGACGGAATCGCGAGAGGATCCATTCTTATGGCTAGAGCGTTTGCTGCCTGTGCCCTGACCCTCCAGTCGGGGTCGTACATCGCCTGAATGAGATGGTCGACAGAAGGAGGAGACCCGGCTGTTGAAAGCGCAGCCACTGATCGGATTCTGATCTCTAGATCATCTGAGCTCAATCCCGCAAGAAGGACTGGCTCTGCTTGGTCATCACCGATCTCACCCAGAACCTGTATGAGGAGGCGCCGGACAGGGCTCGGGACCGAGGTATCGCCGACTACTTCTGTGATGGGGAGCACTGCGGGTGAACCGAACTCGATAAGGGCATCTGCCATTCTGTTCTGCGCCCATTCAAGGTCGTCAATGAGGGCGGCGAGGACCGCTGGAATCGATTCTTCGTCGCCGATTCTGGAGAGGGCGTGAGCTGCGTTGATTCGAACGCTTTCGGAGCGATCTTGCAGGGCGGGGAGCAGGTAAGGAACGGAGGCATCGTGCCCTAGCTGAGCTAGGCCTTCGGCCGCTGCTGACCTAACTCGAGCTCGTCGTTTTGAGAGGTCTCGGTGGAGTTTGTGGCCTATCCCGACTTCGTAGGCGAACCGGAGCACACGGTCTCGGTGCTTACCTTCAAGAAATTTGAGATACTCAATGGCCACCTCGCGGAACACCGAGTCGCTGACCCAGCCCTGCAACATCTGTTGTGGATATCCGCCTCTGTAGGCTAACTCGCCGAGGGCAGCGACGTAGGCAGCCCATCGCACTTCTCTGAAGGCTGCACGCCTGTTCCTGATGAGCTTGTGAACGGTAAGGCCGACCAACAGCGCTAACGCGATTAGGAGAAGTGTTAGGGCGCTTCCCTGCGCCCACTCAGTCGGCGTCATACATAGGACTGGAGCTTCGATGACCGTAAGGCGACTCGCGTTCTGGCGAGCAGAACCGACACATCGAAAGGCTTCGCTATGAAGTCGACGGCCCCGGTATCGAGACTCAGGACGATTGCCTCTCGATCCGACACACGCGACATCATGATGATGCTGCCGTCAATATCCTCATCCGTCCAGCGCTTTAGCACTTCTATGCCCAACATTCCGGTGAGGAATTGGTCAATGAGGACTAGATCGTAGGCTGCCGCTAGCCCCAGTTGTAGAGCATCTCGGCCATCGTGGACGACGTCGACGTCATATCCTTCGCCTATGAGTGCGCGAGAAAGCAAGCCGGTTACGGCATGGTCGGAGTCGGCTATGAGGATGCGGGGGGGCGACACGGCGGTGAGCATACCTAATGTTGCTCAGATTGGAATGGATTGCGGTATTCTCTCGCCCTATGACGTCTAGGAAGACACTTCTTGGAGTACTGGTGTTCGTTTTTGTGGGCTGCGGGTCGGTGAGCGATCTACCTCCCCGGCCAGATGCGCCGATAGCTGACGAGTTCGTGGATCTCGTTGCTTTGGAGGCGGAGTGGAAGTGTGATGTAGAGCGTTACGCGTTCGAGGATCTGGACTCGCTCACGGCAGAACTGGATAAGCGGCTGCAGAGGGATGAGATCACAGCCCAGGAGTATCAATCATTCATCGTTCTACTTGATGAGGACGAGGACCTGCGTCTGCATGTGAGATGGGCCTACGAAGATCGGTGCAACTAG
>CAXMPE010000024.1:0-3967 GCA_964195245.1 uncultured Verrucomicrobiales bacterium
TTCGTCTTCTTGTGGGAAGGGGCCCTGGTATCCAACTTCGCGGGCATGGCCAAGCTGTCGTTGTGGCGAATTGGAGCCGAGATGATGGACGCTTTTTCGCCGGAGGATCTGAAGTTGCCAGACGAGATGTTTGGCATTCTCGAACGAAGCGCTC
This sequence comes from uncultured Verrucomicrobiales bacterium, assembly GCA_964195245.1. Taxonomy (GTDB): domain Bacteria; phylum Actinomycetota; class Acidimicrobiia; order Spongiisociales; family JAENVV01; genus CAXMPE01. The sequence goes on from CAXMPE010000024.1 coordinate 155, forward strand.
AAGCCGCCGGCATTCGCCTCGCTTTGGTGGCGATAACATCGGTGCTGCTCACCGCCTGGGTCCTGCGGCGTAGAGACAACATCTGAACCTCGCTAGCGGCAGTATCGGATGACGCTCGCAGCGAGCCGCTGCTGAATGTCGCCGAAGAAGCCGACAACGGGAATCTACTGAGGGATCTGCTGTCGGCTGCTACTTTTCTCGGGATGAGTGAAGCACCTTCCCAACGTACCCAAGTCAAGCGTCTTCCCGATCGAGGCAAGTACGACGAAGAGACCATCTTCTCGATTCTTGACGAGGCGTACCTCGCCCATGTGGGAATTGTCGAGGACGGTCAACCGATTGTGATTCCAACCCTGTTCGCTCGGGACGGGAAATCCGTTCTCATCCACGGGTCACCAGCAAGCAGAACGTTGCGCAACGCGAAGCAAGACGGAATCCCGATATGCCTGACCGTCACATTGGTCGATGGGTTCGTTATCGCTCGGTCAGGGTTCCACCATTCCATGAACTATCGGTCGGTTGTTGTGTTCGGGGATGCGGTCCCAATCGTTGACGAGTCCGAGCGGTGGGACGCGCTAGATCTGATCGTCGAGTCTCTCGTACCGGGACAGGGAGAAATGGTTCGACCGATGACAAGCAAAGAGGTCAAAGGGACGATCGTTCTGCGTTTGCCCCTCGATGAGGCGAGTGCCAAGGTGCGTACGGGCCCCCCAGGAGACGATGCAGAGGACTACGCCCTTCCGATCTGGGCAGGGGTCATTCCTGTTTCGGAGGCTTACGGGGCCCCGATTCCAGACCCAGCCCTTGAGCACGACCTCCCTGTTCCTGTTCACCTTGAGAACTACGAGCGGCCAAGGCGCTGACCGGAGCCAAGCTCTTTCCGCGCTTGCTCCCTCCGCTTGCGGGGGAGCCGCTGGCTGAGCCTTTGGCGAAGCTGTCGGCGGAGCCGACTGAGGGGGCGTCGTCTTCGGGCGTTTATGACCGGTGCCCCCTCTGGCTCGCTTCGCTCGCCTGTCTCCACCCGCAAGCGGGGGAGAAAGCGCGACAGGCTGGGTTTGGGTATCGCGAAATGGCGAGATTTCTAGTGTAGTTCCTAACTCATCAACTAAGGTACAAGGCTAGGAGGCGCTGTGATCCGAGTCATCATCCCGGCATTCAATGAGGCTGGGCCGCTGCCCGACCTGCTCACGATGATGCCGACGGCTCTTGGTGGTCTTCAGGTTTTGCCGCTGGTGATCTCGGACGGATCGACTGATGGGACGGTCGACGTTCCGAGAGATGCGGGTGTGGAGGTGATCGACCTTCCAGACAATCACGGTAAGGGCTACGCCGTGAGCGCAGCTCTCCAACGCATAGCCGGGGAGTCGCATGAGTTCGTTGTGGTGATGGACGGCGACGGGCAACACAGTCCTAGGGATTTGGCCAGGCTGCTGGATCCGTTGTTGTATGGCGAAGCTGACATTTCTGTGGGGTCGCGATACGTGAACAGCCAGAGGCAGGGAACAGCTCCGCTGAACCGCTACATGGTGAGGTGGTTGACGGTCCACTTGCTTGACCAGATTCTAGGGAAGCGGTTTAGTGACCCGTACTGCGGGTATCGAGCGTTCAGCCGGACCGCTATCGAAGCTGTTGAGTACTCTGGTGATCGGTATGAGGGCGAGTTAGAAGTGTTGTTTGACGCTTCGCGATTGGAGTTGAACGTGGTGGAAGTGGAGATTGAGAAGATCTATAGACCCGGCACCTCGAAGATGTCAGCTGACGGAGGCCGCCTATTGGGGCGGCTGCGCGTGATCAATCAATACACGAAGACAATCGTCCGGAAGCGTAGGGAGCTACGTCGATCTTCTCTTTCGCTTCCCGCATTGGAACGCGTGCATTGAGTCGGGAAGAGGAGCTTCTTGACCAGCTGGCTCAGCTGGTTGCTGTTGATGAGTTGCTAGGTGCCGCGCCTGCGTTCTTGAAAGAAGTGGCTCAACTAGTAGACCATCTCCACTCGACGGGTGAGTTCTACGTTCCGCCAGATCCCTTCAAGGGGCAGACTGCTCAGGCCGATCCCGAACCAACAGAGTTCTACACGATGTTCTGGCGAATGTTCGACAAGACGCCGGCAGCGATGCTGCAGGGGTTCGCCATACCGCTACGCCGGATACTTGCTAAACGAATCTTCAAGAGTTGTGGTGACAACGTGATCATCCATCACAACGTCCTATTCAACGTCGGGAGCAATATCGAACTCGGCGAAGGTGCCCTGCTCAATAGGTACGTGATGCTCGACGATCGAGCCTCGTTGAAGATAGGGGAGTACACGATGGTTGCCGCCGGCGTAACGATCGAGACCCACACTCATCCATTCGACGACTTCACCCAGCCGATTGCTATCTCAGGTAGAGCTGGTCGCCCGGTTGCTGTGGGACCCAACACAGTGCTCGGCTACAACGCCGTGATAATGGCTGGCGTCACGATCGGAGAGCGCTGCATTGTGGGAGCCAACTCTGTGGTGACGAAGGACATCCCTGATTTCACGGTGGTCGGCGGTGTCCCTGCCAAGCCGATCAAACAGTTCATCCCACCAGAAGACGATCCATCGGTCTGGCGACCGAAGCAGTAGCATTGAGGTTTCCGGGGGTGTAGCTCAGTCCGGCAGAGCACTACGTTCGCAACGTAGGGGTCGTGGGTTCAAATCCCATCTCCTCCACTCGACATAATGGCTTCATGGGGACCTCCCGAAGTCTTCGATTTCGTCGCTCGCTTTGAAGCCATTCTCTGTTCTGAGGATCAGAACAGAGGGAGCCAGGGGCTCCCCGTCGAGATGGTCGCTCGCTTCGCTCACGTCCCACATTGAGCCGGAGGCTCCCGTCAATGATGGCGCTCGCAACGACAGGGATGGCCCTTCGGGCCTCGGGGTCGTTACTCACGTCCCACTCCACTGGAGGCATTCTCTGTTCTGAGGGTCAGAACAGGGGGAGCTAGGGGCTCCCCCGTCGAGGTGGTCTCTCGCTTCGCTCACGTCCCACTTGGCACTCGCACCGACCGGGATGGCCCTCCGGGCCCCCGGTGTCGTTGCTCACCTCCCGTGCCGTTGTCGAGATCTGCCTCGCTGCCATCTTGGATCGGGGCGTCTGCTTTACTTCTCGGATGATTGATCACGACGGTGTCATGAATCAGATGTACGAGATAGAGCAGCGTCTGATCCTGCAAAACGACGAGCGACAGCACTTTCATGGCGCCTATGTGCGTTCGACGAACGCCGTTTTGGAGCGGGCAGCTGCAGGTGAGTTCTTGGACTCCGATTGGGCTGAGCAGTGGGGTCTAGCTTTTGCCCAGCTGTATCTGGACGCGTTCCATGCGTGGGACGGTGGTCAGATTGCCCCGGGCCCTTGGCAGGTTGCGTTCGATGCCTCCAAGGACCCTGGCGTTCCTCCAGTACGTCACGCCCTTCTCGGTATCAATGCCCATATCAACTTCGACCTCCCACAAGCCTTTCTTGCGGTGATTGCTGATGATGAGTTCAACGACGTCGAGGTTATGCCGATGCGTGCAGCAGATCATCATCGGGTGGATTCGATACTCGTTGATCGCGTGCCCGAAGAAGATAAGCGCATGGCCGAGGTGGAGGAACCGGGCGATCGCACGTTCGTGGATGCCCTCATGCAGCCCTTTAACCGCTGGGGAACACGAAGATTCCTCAAGGAGAGTCGAGATAAGGTGTGGCGAAACGCCCGACGCCTCAGTGTGGCGAGGTCATTGGGCCCAGATGTGCTCGCCGAGGAACTCAATGTGCTCGACAAACTGTGTCAACAGCGGGTTGCCGAT